>JBCCDZ010000054.1:0-12806 GCA_039030525.1 Pseudomonadota bacterium
CGCAACCCGCAGCCCGATCCAGCAAGTCGCCGACGGCGACCCCAACGGCGTCCCGCGCTGCCTCGAAGCGTATGGGGGATTGGTCTGGACACTCGCCAGCCGGTGGCTTGGACCCTCTGCCGGTGTCGATCGTCGTGACTCGCTCCAGCATGAAGCGTTCAATCTCGTCGTTCAGGGACAAGAGCGGAAGCAAGGGCCCAGGGCGCCGCGCCAGAAGCAGAGGTATCTCTGAGCGAACGCCCCCGTCAGCGACGACACCGCTCAGCGTGCTATCCATCAACGCTTCGGACAGCGGCTCACGCTTTAATACAACCGGCTCATTGCCGCTGTCTCGGGCGCGCTGGATCTGTGCTTCAAGATCGCCAGCATTATCGCCGCCAACACACAGCAGCCGTCCTCGTGGAACAAGACGCAGAGAATTTTGCTCACCCGTTGGGCCCCGCAACTCGATCCGCGAATGGATGGGCGTCCGATCAGTTTGGTTTGGTGCCTGCGTCAGACGTTTGAGGTAATGTGGTCCTCCTGCTTTCGGGCCTGTGCCCGATAAGCCTTCGCCGCCAAAAGGTTGCTCACCGACCACCGCACCGATCTGATTGCGATTAACATAGAGATTGCCCACGCGTGCCAACGTCTCTGTGTTCTCGACGCGCGTATCAATCCGCGAATGGAGCCCCATGGTGAGACCGTATCCAAGGGCGTTGATCTGCTCAATTGTCCCCGAAAAGTCTTCTCGCTTGAAGCGAACCACGTGCAGGACCGGCCCGAAGATTTCTTCACTGAGATCCTCTATCGCATCGAGTTCAAACGCGACCGGTGCGACGTACGCCCCATCGGAAGAAGCGGGCGCGGGCGCTTCTCCGATGATCTTGTACGTCTGCCGAAGCCGAGAGACATGTGTGTCGATGCGCAATTTGGCAGGCGCGTCGATGATCGGGCCCAAGTCTGTCGAGAGCTTGGCCGGGTTATCCGTTCGCAAGGTCTTCATCGCCCCTGACAGCATTTGGATGAAAGCGTCCGCGATATCGTCCTGAACACACACCAGACGACAGGCTGAGCACCGTTGTCCGGCACTTTGAAAGGCCGAGGCAATGACGTCCCGCACAGCCTGTTCGAGCAGCGCGGTCGAATCGATCAGCATAGCATTGATGCCGCCTGTTTCGGCAATCAGCGGAATATCGTCGCGCCCGGTCTCGGCGAGCGAGATCGCAATTCGTTTTGCGGTCTCGGTTGAGCCTGTGAAGCACACTGCGCGAATTTTACCGTGCGCCACCAATTGCGCACCCGCGGCGCCGTCTCCGATAACGACCTGCAGCGCATGCTTCGGAATGCCAGCTTCGTGCAGGCGTTTGACGGCCTCTACGGCGATGACCGGCGTCTGCTCGGCGGGCTTGGCCAGCACGGTGTTTCCAACGCTCAGCGCGGCGCTGGCCTGCCCAAGAAAGATTGCGAGCGGAAAGTTCCACGGGCTGATGCAGGCGACCGGACCCAGTGGAGGTCGTGACGCAATTGAACCGCATGCCGCCTGGTCGGCATAATAGAGCAGGAAGTCGATGGCTTCTCGCACCTCAGCTTCAGCATCGGGCCAGGTCTTGCCAGCCTCATGAACACAAAGCACCATCAAGTCGTGGCGATCGCGTTCCAGGAACTGAGCGGCCTGTCGCAACACCGCGGCCCGTTCTCGCGCTGAGGTGTGAGGCCAGTCGCTTTTCAAACAGATCTGGATCGCGGTTTCGACGGTTTTTTGTGTTGCCTGTTGAAGCGACAGCGACGGTTTTGGAATTTCCTCAATCGCGCGAGCATTGCTGGATTGCGTGAGGTCGATGCCCGCGGCAGTCGCGCGCGTTTCGCCCACGCGATCGCGCGGCGTCTTTAGGACGGGGTGCGGCGAGAAGCCATGATGTGATGCGATCTCAATCGGGTCACGGATAAGCCCCTCAATCTTACCATCCGCATCAAGAACCTGATTTACGAACGACGAGTTGGCGCCATTCTCCAGCAGACGGCGAACCAGATAAGGCAGCAATTCCTTATGGTGTCCGACCGGTGCGTAGGATCGATGGGCAAAGCCATGATCTTCCGCCAAACGTCGGTGCAGGCCATTGCTCATACCGTGCAAGCGCTGAAATTCGAGGTCTCTCCGCGCGCCGGCCATATGCATGACCACGGCAGCCGTTTGCGCATTGTGCGTGGCAAATTGCGGGTAGATCCATTCGCCGGCATCTAGTAGCGCTCGGGCGCAGGCCAGATAAGAAATGTCGGTATGCTCTTTGCGGGTGAAAACCGGGTAGCTTTCGAGGCCAAGTTCTTGAGCGCGCTTAATCTCGCTGTCCCAATAAGCGCCTTTGACCAATCGGATCGTTATTCTTTGCTGATTGCATTTCGCGGCATCCAGCATGTGGTCAATCATCTGCATGGCGCGTTTCTGATAAGCCTGAACGGCGATGCCAAACCCATTCCATCTCCGCACCGTGTCTGAACGCATCACGCCATCAATGACCAAGAGTGAGACCTCCAATCGATCCACTTCTTCCGCATCGATGGTCAGTCCGAGATTGGCGGCCTTGGCGATTTCGCACAGTTTCAGAATGCGTGCGGTCAGGACAGGGACACAGCGATCGCGCTGGGCATACTCGTATCGAGGATGCAGGGCTGAGAGTTTGACCGATAAAGCGGGCGACTGATGCAAGCCTTGGTCGCTAGGAGAGATGTCGGCGAGATGTTCCAATGCTGACTTGTAAGCGGAGAAGTATCGGTCCGCATCCGCCTCCGTCATGGCGGCTTCGCCGAGCATGTCGAATGAGAATGTCGCGCCATAGTCTGATAGAGATCTGGCGCGTCGGGTGGCGCGCGAGATGGATGTGCCAAGAACAAAATGACGCCCCAGCAGTGCGATCGCTCGACGCACGGCGCTCAACATCACGCGATCACCCAGCCTTGCGACCAGATGACTTGCACGCGCGCCGCCGCTCATCCTTACCCAGCCTTTTGCCAAGCTAAGTCCCATTGTGCCGAGCTTTACGATCAGGTGATTGGCAGATGCATGCCGGTCCCACATGCCAGCTGCGATTTTGTCCCTGAGCAAATAGCTCGCAGTGTATGCATCTGGCGTCCGGACCAGGGACTCTGCGAGACGCATCAATATCACGCCTTCGTCGGATGAGAGCTCATATTCACTCAGAAACGCATCGACGGCCGAAAGCTTGTTCGCGTCGTCGAGTAATCCGTGCGTCAGATCGGTTGCGAGCGCTTGGCGCTCAGCTTGAACCTTGGGCGAGGATCGTAGCGTTTCGGCGAGCTGGGCTGTGAGTTCGGTTTCGTCTGCGAGATACGCATCGCTCAGCAGCGTGAATTGGTCTTGTGATCGCGGCTCGCTGAATGGCATGTCCCGACTCCTGTCTTACCGCACGATTATACCACAAGCACAAAGTGCTTTCGCGCCGCATGAAGACAATTATGTGGATCAAATGGTCTTATTTTGTCGAAAAATTAATCGAAATGAGCCATCACTGGGCGAATGCTGGAAGATTTGGACCAACTGGACCGCAACATTCTGCGTGCTATGCAGGCGAACGGGCGTCTTTCGATCAGTGAGCTCTCAGACGAGGTCGGACTGAGCAAGACACCGTGCCTGACGCGATTGCGGCGACTCGAGGAGCGGGCATATATCCGCCGATACAAAGCCGTGCTCGACCCAGAGAAGATCCGCCAGGGTTACGTCACCTATGTACAAGTGAAGCTGGCTGCGACGACACGGCGGCATCTGAACGCCTTTAGCGACGCTGTCCAGAACGTGCCGGAGATTCAGTCCTGTCATATGATGTCTGGCGGCTATGACTTCCTGTTGAAAATCCGAACGCGCAACATGCGCGCCTATCGCGAGCTTTTGGGCGATGTGTTATCTGAATTGCCCGGGATTGCGCAGACATCGACCTTCCCGGTGATGGAAACGGTGAAAGAAGCAGATGACCTCGTGGTCGTAGAAGCTGACTAATCCTGGGCTTCGGTTAAGGGACTTCAGTCCCCAGCGCTGCAGTATAGATTTCATACCAGGTCTCGCGATCCAGCGAGATATCTGAAACCCGTCCCAACGCGCGAATTCGATCGATGGAATTGGTGCCGATAATCGGGATGATTTTGGCGGGGTGCGCGAGCAGCCAGGCGTAAGCCAGCGAGGCAAGATCCGTTTCGAGCCGGGTGGCAATTCGGGTGAGGTCTTTGGCGACCGCGGGGCGTGGATCCCCAAACAAGCCCCCACCTCCGAGCGGCGACCATGCCATTGGTGGTATATTCCGTTCCTGCAAATGCGCGATATCGCCATTCGTAAAAGCATCAATCGCCATGACGCTGATCTCGATCTGATTGGTCACCAGCCGCGCTGACATCGCCGACTGCAACAGGGTCCAGTCATGTGGCTTGAAGTTAGACACTCCGACGGCTTTGACCTTGCCTGACCGGATCAACTCGTCGAGCGCGGCGCCGGTCTCGACATGATCCATCATTGGGTCAGGGCGGTGGATCAAGAGCAGGTCAATTTGCTCAATACCCATCAATTGAAGCGACAGGTCGACCGAGTGCTGAATATGAGCGCGCCCGGTATCATAGTGTTTGACCGACTTATCAGAGTAGCGCCCGAACGGCGCAACGATCCCGCATTTGGTGACAATCTCGACCTGCTGTCGCAAGGCGGGGCTGGCCTTCAACGCGGTGCCGAGCAGTTCCTCTGCGCCATACGCTCCGTAAATGTCGGCCTGGTCCAAGGTCGAGACACCCAGTTTGAGGCATGCTTCGATCTTTGCCTGAATGTGTTTGACAGATGTGTCAGCATCATCGCCGAGGCGCCACATGCCGTATGCCATGCGTGAGATTGAAAGGTCTTCGGACAAGGCAATTCTATTCATCAAACGCGTACTCCTGCGCCAAGGGGGGTATCCGGCATCGTGCTTGGCACTCGGCCATAGACTTGGGGAAGCGAGCACGTGTTGATATTTGGAAGCACCAATTCGCCGAATTTTCTACATTCTTCAATATGCGGATAACCGGACAGGATAAAAGCGCGAATGCCCATATCCTGATAAGCCTGTAGCTCGCCCAAAACCTGGTCAGGTGAGCCTACGATGGCCGCGCCGCATCCCGATCGGGCGCGGCCAATGCCGGTCCATAGATGGGGTTCTATATAGCCAAACTGATCGGCAAGTTCTCGCGCCCGCGCCTGATGGGAGACGCCAAGACTGATACTGTCATGCGCGCGATCGCGGATCAGCTTGCCATATTCGTCATCCAGTTTCGATACCAGATGGTCGGCATAGTCGCGGGCTTCGGCCTCTGTGTCGCGAACAATGACATGAACGCGCAAGCCATAGTCAATGACGCGGCCGTACCGTTCTGCGACCGCATTGACCGCTTTCATCCGCTCGGCGAGTTGGTCTTTGGCTTCCGGCCACATCAAATAGACATCGCAATGTTCGCCGCACAATTCGAGCGCGGGCGGCGAATAGCCACCAAAATAGAGCAGGGGCCCCTCGGTCTGGTAGGGTTTGGCCGGGGCTGTTGGCACGTCCTTGAAAGAATAGATCTCGCCCTCATGATTGATCGTTTCTGACGTCCAGGCTTGTTTCAGAATTTCCACCACCTCGCGAGAGCGTTGGTACCGATAACCGCTCTCTGCGACTTCGCCCGGAAAGTCGGAGCTGATAATATTCAGCGTCAATCGCCCTTCCAACATGTGATCGAGTGTCGCCACAGTACGCGCCAGCATGATCGGTTGCATTTCACCGCAGCGGATCGCGGCGAGCATATTGATCGAAGATGTCAGCGGCGCGCATCCTGCGACGAAGCTCAGTGTATCCTGGCCAACCTGATAGGAGGACGGGCAGAGAATATTTCGAAAGCCTTGCTGCTCTGCTTCCAGAAGGATGTCCCGGCAATGCGTCCAGCTCGATTTCAATGCCGGATCGGGAACGCCGAGAAACGCGTAATCATCCGAGCATAAAGCCGAGAACCAGGAGACTTCTGCCGCGTCAAGATCAGCGGATCGAATGGGCACGACAGTCATGAAATAGGTCCGATCTCCGGTCTGGGATTGCACGCGATCCGTAGCATGGAGATTGTAGTAAATCAATTTTGTATCAATCTGAAAGCCGCAGCTTCCCGGAGATTACAAAATCAGCGCTTGTACCTGCTCATTTGTCAGGTCAATCGACTGCATCAGGGCGGTTTGTGATGACCCACCGACGAAGATATCGAACGCGCCTGGCTCGAGTCTATACGCGCCTGACGCGTCATAGAATCCAAGCTCCTTCGCGGAGAGTCGCAGCTCTATCGTCTGGCGCGCGCCGGCGACCAGAAATGCCTTCTCGAATGCCTTCAATTCACGCACGGGTCGCGCCACGCTCGCGACGCGGTCGCGGATGTAAACTTGGACAATCTCAGCACCATCCACGGCGCTTTCATTAGCAACGTTCACGCGCGCGACCACGTGATCGTTCTCAACTTGCACAGACAGGTCGGAATACTCGAACCGGGAATAACTCAGACCGTGCCCAAAGGGATAAAGCGGGCTGTTCTCGACATCTGAGTAATGCGCCCAGACGACTTGTTCCTTGGGGCCAGGCCGGCCTGTATTGAGATGATTGTAATAGAGCGGCAGCTGCCCAACGGCACGCGGAAAACTCATTGGCAACTTACCGCTTGGGTTTTCTTGTCCCGTCAGGATGTCGGTGATTGCTTGGCCGCTGCGATGACCCAGATGCCATGCTTGGACGATGGCGGGAACGTTTTCATCCGCCCAGCTCAGGACCAGAGGGCGGCCGCTCATCACGACCAGAATCACGTTCGGGTTCACCGCGCAAACGGCTTCGAGCAGATCTTGTTGCAGACCGGGCAAATCCAGGTTGGCGCGACTGCGTCCCTCGCCTGATTGCCGCGCGGTTTCGCCGAGGACCAGGACCACTTTGTCGGCATCTCGCGCCGCCATGACGGCTTCATCTATACCGCTGCGATCGTCGGCGTTGATGTGGACCGGGTATTCAAATCCGGCGTCACCAATCTGGACCTTCACACCATCCGCATACTTGAAGGTCAATCCGGCTCGTTCAAAGCCTTCGATCACATTCATTGCGCTATGGGCTTCAGCCTGACCGCGCCAATTACCGAGCGGCGCGTCCTTGTCTGCCGCGAGCGCGCCGATCAAGGCGATGCGTTCGCCCGCAGGAAGTGGCAACATTTGATTTTCATTCTTCAGGAGGACAATCGATTTTCTGGCCATGTTCAGGCTGGCCTCGAGATGTGCTTCGGTGAACACGTTGTCTCGTTCGCGATCGGCATCGAGATAGCGATAGGGATCATCGAACAGTCCAAGTTCGAACTTGACCCGCAACGTCCGTCTTACCGCATCATCTATAAGGGCTTCATCAATGTCGCCGGCGTCGACAAGGTCTTTGAGGTGATCGAGATAGACATAAGACTCCATATCGATATCGGACCCGGCCTCGATGGCGAGGTGCGCTGCATCACGAGCGTCTTCAGCGAAGCCATGGTCGATCAGCTCAATCGCGGACCCCCAATCTGAAACGACAACGCCATCAAATCCCCATTCGCCTTTTAGCAGGTCGCGCTGCAAGGCGCCGTCACCGGTCGCAGGAATGCCGTTCAAGGTGTTGAAGGCGTTCATAACAGAGCGTGGGTTCGCGGCTTGCAGAACATCTCTGAAAGGCTGGAGGATTGTGTTGTTCAGCGTGACTGTGCCGACTTCGACCGTATTGTAGTCTTTGCCGGCCTCTGCGAATCCATAGCCAGCAAAGTGTTTGGCGGTCGCTAGTATTGTATCGGGTGATGTGAGATCATCCCCCTGGAAGCCTCGCACGCGCGCGCAAGCAATCAGCGCCCCGAGATATGGGTCTTCACCCGCGCCTTCCATGACACGCCCCCATCGGGCGTCGCGAGTGACGTCGACCATTGGCGCAAAAGTCCAGTTCAGGCCTTGAGCCGAGGCTTCAATCGCGGCGACGCGCGCACTGTTTTCTATCAGATCAAGATCCCAACTTGCGGCTTCAGCGAGTGGAATTGGGAACATGGTGCGCTGACCATGTATGACATCATAAGCGAACAGCATCGGTATCCCGAGGCGAGAGTTTTCCACGGCCAAAGTCTGAAACGCGCGGATATCGTCATGACCCACTACGTTTAGCATTGAGCCGATAATGCCGCATTGAAGGAGCGCATGCTTCTGGGCTTCGCGTTCGCCAGATGGCGCTGGACCTGTAACATCGTAAAATCCGGCAAACTGAGTCAGTTGGCCGACCTTTTCTTCCAGTGTCATTTGATCGAGCAGCGCTGTGATTTGCGCTTCGTAGTCGCTTGCCTGGATCGCGTTGTGCGGTTTGGTCAGCATGGCCATCTTGCCCCTGTAAGATTTTCGCCACTTCGCGCAATTGATTTCAGGAATCAATCCGTCGATTTCGTTTGCAAGTCGGCTATGCAGGCTTGCAAAGCACGCCATGATAGCGCTAACATAGTTCCGCGGCACGCAGAAGTGGAAACGGGTTCAAATCCTTGTTTGGTTTGGGTTTCTGTATCAGCACTAAAACAAAACAAAAGCCGCTGGGAGGCAATAATGCAGGAATTGGCAGGGCGCAGCCGCGTGCCCATGATCGAGAAAGTCGCTTATGGCGCCGGCATGTTGGGCAACCAGATGTTCCCCGCAGCGCTCGGCATATTCATGGTGGTTCTGGTGCAGGGGCTGGGATTCCCGCCGCTTCTATGGGGCTTGCTGTTCTTTTTGCCACGCTTGCTCGACGCCATTCTCGATCCGCTCATGGGCTTTATTACCGATAATACCCGGTCCAGTTGGGGACGTCGAAAGCCTTATATCCTCGTCGGCGCGGTGATGACCGGCCTCTCCTACATCGTCATGTGGCAATTGTACGAGTCAAACAGCCTGTCGTTCAATTTTACCTACTTTCTGATTGGCTCGCTGTTCTTCTATGTCGGTCTGACCGTGTTCGCGACGCCCTATATCGCGATGGGGTATGAGATGAGCAATGATTTCCACGAGCGCACACGGTTGATGGCGGTGGCGCAGTGGATCGGGCAGTGGGCCTGGGTCATCGTGCCCTGGTTCTGGCCGCTTCTGTACAATGAGAATCTGTTCGCTTCGCCCGCTGAAGGCGTCCGAACGCTGGCCATTTGGGTGGGGCTTGGGTGTATGGCTTTGGCGGCGATACCAGCCATCATTGTTCGCAGTCCATCGACCAAAGACTCTGATGAGCTCGAGGATCTCAGCTTGAAAAATCTGGGCAACAATCAAAAGAAATTCCTGACAGGCTTTGGCGGCGCCCTCGGCCTGAAGCCGTTTCGGAAACTCTGTGCCGCGACATTGCTGGTCTTCAGCTCATTTCAGACGGTTGCCGCCTTCTCATTCTTTATTGTCGTGCATCATCTGTTTGGCGGAGACGCCGGTGCGGCGGGTAACTGGCCAGCCTGGTTCGGAACGATATCCGCTCTGGCAACGTGTTTCCTGGTCATTCCGGTGATCACATTCATGGCGACCCGGCTCGGCAAGAAGAACACCTTCCTGATCACGCAGGCGATTTCTCTGATCGGCTATGTAATGTTCTGGTGGTGCTTCCAGCCAGGCGAGCCAATGTTGATGTTGCTCCCGATTCCATTCTTCTCATTCGGAATTGGCGGTTTGTTCACGCTTATGACCTCAATGACCGCTGACGTCTGCGATCTTGATGAGATGAATACCGGCGCCCGACGTGAAGGAACGTTTGGGGCGCTATACTGGCTGATGGTCAAATTCGGTGTTGCTATCGCTGGCGGCTTGAGTGGTTTGATCATGGCCTGGTCCGGGTTTGACCCTGGTGCCAGTGTTCAAGTTGAAGGCGCGATGGATGGCATGCGCGTGGCGTATAGTCTGGTGCCGATTATTGGTGCGCTTTTAGCGATCTGGTTTATGCGCGACTATGACGTGTCAGAAGAGCGCGCCAAAGAAATCCGCGACGTTCTCGACAGTCGCCATGCAGCGGCGGCGGCTTAGGAAGCGTCTTCGGCGACGCCGTCCCAACGATAATAACGGAACCAATCATACTCGGTCGTCATCGGGTATTGATTGCGTTCCTTGTTGCCGCCGAAATAATCCTGGATGTCATCGTTTGGAATCCAGAAATTCATGAAGATCGTTGTTGGATTGTCGGGGATGGGCGTTGGCTTTTCTTGTGGCGCGATGCACTCTGGCTGACAATCAATGTCTCCAGCTGAGAGTGTTTTGACCAATTCACCATCGACATACCAGCGAATGGAGTCAGGCAGCCATTCAATCGCGAACACCCGCCACTCGTCCACGGGGCCAACTTCAATCTTGTCTTCCCAGGCGCCGTATATCCGGGTTCGCCACCATTCCCATGTGTCCTTGCCATAGATGAGGTTGGCCTGGAATTTCTCTGGCCGACCCCCTTCCAGTTCGACATCGATCTCTTCCCACTCAGTCGATTCAGGCGTTTCAGAGTCTGTGTCGGTATCAAACCGATAGGTGAACAAGGAAGAGATGTAGCCTGAAGCGGTGGCCCGGTTTGGAGCTTTCATGCGCGCTTCGATCCGACCGTAATGAAAGCGTCGAGCATCCACCGTCCGGACCTCACCGCAGACATAGTCATAAGGTCCTTTTTCCTGATCATGGTCTTTCGAAAAGCCTGGCGGAACGGCCTCGGGGCGAACGATCAGTTTCAATCGTCCATCTTCGACCACAACACCTTGATCTTGAAATCGACAGATTGATTCTCCGCCCACGGCGCCGTCACCCGGACGCCACAGGCTTCGGTCCAAGTCATCGAACCGGTCGTCGACGATCAGCGTGAAGCCGTCATATGATCCTGAGTAAGCCGGGTAGGCAGCTAGCGCCGACGCGCCAGGCGAAGACGCGCCCGAATTCGCGCACGCGGCAACCAGGAACAGGCTCGTACTCAAGCACAAATACTTCATCTTTCCTCTCCTATCTGGCGCGCGTGAAGATTGGTAGTAGCTATGCGAGTTTGATGGATTTCCATCGTACAAGACAATGACCATTTAACCGAAACGTCGTTTGAGATTGGCCAGAATTTTCGAGACCTTGAGCATCTCAGGAGACTGGGAATCGTATTGCTTCGCCATTTCAGTCTTCAGATTTATCACGTCCAGTAGCAGTTCTCGATCGTCTGGCCGTTGGATGCGGCTTTCAATCCAACCAACGCAAACCAGACGACTGCCAGATTGAACGTCTTTGACCCGATGCAAACTGGATGACGGATACAGAATCAAGTCGCCGGGCTTCAGCTTGATTGAAAATGTCTGTCCACCGGTTTCGATTTCCAGTTCACCGCCTTCATATGTGTTGGGCGGGGACAAAAAGAGGGTGAAAGACAAGTCTGTTCGCAACTGGGCTTCGCCGTTTGGCATGTAAGCGTTGTCGACGTGCATTCCGTATCCGCCGCCAGCTTCGGTTCGGCTCAATAGCAGTTTGGAAAACTGTCTGGGCTGGGCAACAGCTTTCAACACCGGATGATGTTTGATTGCCGTCTCCAAGAGTGTTCTCAATTTCGCGCCCGACCGGCTCGACAAATCCGCTTGATGATTGCGCTTCACCTGCCGCGCGGTTTTCCCGGCCGTTGTAGTGCCATCGTGCCAATTGAGGAGTTTGATCAATTCCTCGGCTTCAGCGAGCTTTTCTTGATCCAGAACCTGGGCAATGGGGAGCAATTCGAAATTCCTACTTGCGAATGATTATCAATAGGCTCATACGAGGTCTTATTCTCATTTAGCAGGATCAGGGATAAAGGCCATGAACATCACGCTGAAACACTGGACCCGACTAGGGTTCGGCGCTGCGATTGCCGGTGGAACGCTCGCTGCTTGCGGCAACCCGGATCCGACCTCGTCAGAAACAGAGGTCCAAATCACGGCGCCGGAGCCGCCGGTTGTCTCAACTGAGGCAAGCGAGGGGGGCGAAGGCGAAGGCGGTATTGCCATCTCACAAGCTGCGACGGACCCGGTTGTGTTTCTGTCCGCGATTGCGATTACCGAAGCGCACATTATTGCTGCCCGCGACGCACATGCACTGGGTGAGAATGACGCTGCGGCGGAAATGTTCGCGCATCCCGTGTCCGAAGTTCTGTTTGATATGCAACCCGTCTTTGCGCAGCTCGGCGTGACCGATTTCAGCGATATGTTGACTGACACATCGGCCGCGATCTTTGCCGGCGAAACACCTGAGCAAATCAATCAACGCGCCGATGGCATCATTGCCGCCCTGCGCGATGCCGCTGAGAAGGCGCCGTCAACGACAGCGAGTGATGCAAGTGTCGCTGCAGGCGTTGTGGTCGATCAGATTGAACGTGCGGCAGATATGTACCGCATTGCGCTCGAGTCGGACGCCTATGAGCCATATCTCGATGGCTATGGATTTTACAAAGCCGGTGAGACCGTTTTTCTCGAAAGCGCCGACATCATTGCCGCGGAGGATCAGGGCGCAGCTGCAGCAATCACTGATGCATTCGCGAAACTCGAGGCGGCCTATCCGTCGGCTTTACGCCCAGGCACGCTGGACGCGGATTTACCGACGCTGACGGTCGCCGCTTCGACGGCGGTGCTCGCCGTGCAGAATTAGATACGAACGTATCGAGAATTCGTGGCTCCGCGAGTAGGACTCGAACCTACGACCGGGCGATTAACAGTCGCCTGCTCTACCAACTGAGCTATCGCGGAACAGCGAGCCGCCTCATTAGCAAACCCGATTTCCATGTCAAACCACGAAATTCAGCCAAATGGAAAAA
>JBCCDZ010000055.1:0-12748 GCA_039030525.1 Pseudomonadota bacterium
CTCGCTTGCGGGAGATCTCGGTTATCGCGGTACACTGAGCTATGTCGATCAGTATGAGCTAAGCGGCCTCGGCGAAGTTGGCGTTTCGCTCGGCTTCCAACGCTCCGACATCTCTCAGCCAGAAGCGGAGAGCCGCCAGACCGGACCGACCTCAAACTCACGTCCGGCGTGTTTGATCACGAATGGGCTCGCGCAATATACCGACCAGACCAATGGCGGGACGTTTACAGGCTTCTCCAACAATCCGGAAACCACGGATCGCGGCGACGATGATTGCGATGACTTCAACGATCGCCGCAATCCCGACAACCTCACAACACGTGGTTCAGACACGGAAGGCGTTGACACGACGATTGATCCAGCCACCGGTTTTGCGATTGATGCTGGCACGCCCTTTGTCTTTGCACCATCGCAGCGCCACTATCGCCAGAACGATACGCATGACACGCGAGATGCGTTTTTCGGGCAACTGCAATGGCAGCCAAACAATCGCTGGGACGTCAATTTCGACATGCAATGGTCTGAACGTAGCCAGGAAGAGCGTCGAAGTGACCTCACCTTCAATGGCGGACGCCGCAATGACACGTCTCTTAATGTTGCGGGCACAGATACAACCACGCTGGACACATTGGTCACCAATGGCAATGGTGGCATCCTCCGTGCCATCACTGACAATTCGATCGAAATTCAGGGTGGTGATTGGGAACGGGTCGAGACGTATCTCGGCGGCGGCCTCAATGTGGAGCACGAAGTCAATGATCGCCTCACCGTTGCCGTCGACTTGTCGCATTCCAAAACAGAGCGCACAGAGCGCGCCTGGGAATTCCGCATTCAGTCCGACATTTCTCCCGTCATCGAATATGACCTGCGCGGCGGTGACGTACCGGTCTACAGACTTTACGACGAAGAGTTCGACGTCAACGATCCGACCAATTTTGTCGACAGGTTGCGTGTGCGCATCGACAATGATGTTTTCCGCGAAAACACGATCAACGCGTTGCGCTTTGACGCCGACTATAAATTGGATGGCTTCTTCACCAATATCGAAGCGGGTTTTCGCGTTGCTGAACAGGACTATCTTGAACTGCCCGGCGGCGCTGATTCAGGCAATCCGCTCGCGGCAAGCAGCGGTCGCTTTTCATTCGAAATCGAAAATGACGGTGAGCTGACTGTAAACAACCGAGAAGTCCTCGATGACAGCGACGATGATCTTTATGAGACCGACCCAAGATTCCTCACGTTGCAGGATGATATTGTTGGGATCATCGCCGATACGAACCAAGCCTGTTTTCAAACATTCCGAGAGGGCAACAACTTCTTGGATAATTTGCGCCCAGGCGATCTCGTCACCAATATCGACGATGAAGGCAATGTCATCAGCTCAACTAATTCCTGGGCAACGTTTGATGCGCGCTGTGTGGCAGAGACTGCCGCCGGCGACCTGAACGGACTACTCGCCACCATCAATGCATTCTTGACCGATCCCAATGCGAGCGAAAACTCTTTCTCTCAGGCATTGAACGCCTTTAACAGCGGCATTCCTGGACTGATTGAAGAGAATACCAGAACGATCGACGTCAATGAAACGACCAACGCGTTCTACATGATGGCGAATTATGAGACGCAAATCGGAAACTTCCCGGTTTCAGGCAATATCGGTGCACGCGTTGTGCAAACCGAAGTTGAGGCCATCGGTTATCGTCCGGAAATCATCATCACAGACACAGACGGCGAGCTCTCCGCAAGTTTTGGAGATCTCGTTCCCGTATCCGCCTCGCACGACTATACCGAGTTCCTACCGAGCGCGATTGCGATCGTTGAACTCGCGCCCGATAAGTTGGTCCGCTTGGGTGTCTTCCGCGCGATGTCTCGTCCGGATCCTGCTGATATGGGCTTCGGCCGGACCTTCAGCTTTGCGACCGCGGATGATGATGCCGATCCAATTACCAGTCTGTCTGAGCTGATCACCAATGTCAGCGGCAATGGCAATCCAGGTTTCGACCCACTGATGTCATGGAACTTCGACGCTGGCTTCGAATGGTATCCAAACGATGACACCATCTTGGCGTTCAGCGGATATTACAAATCGTTCCAAGGCGGTTTTGCCAACACGATCCAGAACGAGAGTTATGATTTCAACGGCCAAAGCCTGACCTTGCCGATCGCGCTACCGCAAACCAGCGATGACACGAGTGAATTGTACGGTCTGGAAGTGACGGCCGCGCATACAATGAGCTATCTTCCTGGTCTCTGGAGCGGCCTGGGTGGCAAACTGAGCTACAACTATGTCGACTCTGACTTTGAGTTTGAAGACAGCCGCTATGGCGATCAATTCGTGGTCCAGCTGGATGGTTCAATCGACCAGATCGCAGACGGCATTCTCGATCCAGGCGGCTTGCCTGGTCTGTCGGAAAATACTCTGTCGGCCCAAGCGTTCTGGGGCTATAAAGGCTTCGACGTGTCGGTGACCTACAAGTATCGCGATGAGTATTTCCAACCCTTCATTTCTGACGGCACGCGCTTGCGCTATGTCGGTGATGTCGGGGTCTGGGAAGCGCGTGCTTCGTACAATCTGACTGACAATTTCCGTCTATCGGTTGAAGCCATTAATCTCGGCAGCGAGCCGAAAGAGCAGTTCGCCTTCACCAATGACGACCTCTACGAAGTCAATGATTATGGCCCACGCATCTTTTTCGGCCTAAGAGGCCGTTTCTAAAGCAAAAAAAGTCCTTAGCGCGGAAATCTTACTTGAATTGGTAGGACAATTTGGTAAGATTTTCCTGCTAAGGACTAACCAATTGCTATTGTGGGAAACAGCATGGCCGAACAACGCCTTTATCAGAAAGTGGCAAATAAGATCCTGGAGATGATCACGTCAGGCGCTTATCCCCCCGGGACGCGCCTACCAGGTGAACGCGAGCTGGCCGAGCGTTTCGAAGTCAGTCGCGTGGTCATCCGCGAGGCCGAAATATCCCTGGAAGCTTTAGGACACGTCGAAATCAAAGTCGGCTCGGGCGTCTACGTTATGGAGCCCAACTCGGCAAGACTTGGTCGCCTGCCAAGTGTCAGCGCCTTTGAGCTCACGCAAACGCGACTCATGTTCGAATCAGAATCCGCGGCTCTCGCCGCAACAGAGATCGCACCGGAGCAGATCGAAGAATTAGAACGCACGATCGAGTTGATGGAGAAAACACCGCAAGATTCTCCTGAATCAGACGAAGCGGATCGGGTCTTCCATCTGACCATCGCCAAAGCGAGCGGTAATGCAGCCAACTATTATATCATGGAAAACCTGTGGCGGATGCGCGTCGAGCTTCCAGAGGTCAAAGAGATGTATGCGGCGGTATGTGTCGAGGATTCTTATAGTCGAGTCGATGAGCACGAAGCTATTTTGACCGCGCTGAAAGAACGCAATCCCGACAAGGCCCGAAAGGCTATGCGGGCGCATTTTGCGCGCCTGATCGAGAATTTGCTCATCGCGTCTGAGCAGCACGCGATCGAGGAAGCGCGGCGCCGGTCCAACGCCAATCGCGAGAAGTATCTGAAGGCGTCGATCGGCAGTTAGCCGGCGCACGCCCCCCCCCCAACAATTCACGCGTCTTGAAATGCCGCCTTGGGGCGTAATTTCGGATTCTGCTGACCTGCGTGTCACATAATTGCCACAGGAATTTCAAGAACCGCAAATTGGTCCTACCAATTGGCTGATATTTTCTAGCCTAATTGGTTGACACTTAGATCGGCATAGGTGAGCCTGCGCGCACTTCGATGAAAAGCGAAGATCATGTTACCGGGAGGAAATCAGGATGCATGGAAACCGACAGGACAATTCCGTCCGATCGCTTTGGCGCGCCGCATTGCTTGCAGGCGTCGCTCTACCCTTGGGCTCTATGGCGTTCGCACAAGATGCGAGCGACGCAGCGGACGAAGACGAAGCCAGACAAGATACAATTGTCGTTCAGGGTATTCGCGGGTCGCTACAGTCAGCGCTGACTGAAAAGAGAAACGCAGCAAACCTGAAAGAAATCATCCAGGCAGAAGACATTGGTAAACTGCCAGACCAAAACCTGGCTGAAGTTCTCGAGAATATTACCGGCATTCAGATCACACGGACAGCTGGCGTTGGTACGGGCGTCCAAATTCGCGGCACCAATGCCAACCGAATTGAGATTAACGGCGTTTCAACCGTTGGCTCTGGCGCCGGACGGAGCGGCATTGACTTTGAAGACGTCAACGCCGCGATCATTTCATCGGTCGAAGTCATCAAAGCGCCTGAGGCCAAAACAATTGAAGGCTCTGTCGGCGGCACGATCAATCTACGCACCATTCGTCCTTTGGAACTGAATGACTGGCTCGGCAATATTCGCATCCAAGGCGAAGATAGCAGCCTGAGCAGCGAAGATATTCAGCCGCGCCTGTCTGGTGCGATCGGCAATCGCTGGGACACAGAAATGGGCGAGTTCGGTTTCGTCATCAGCGGTAGCTATACCGAACAGGAATCCGTCTCTTTCCGGCCTCGCACCGACCGCGACAATGTCGCCTCACCTGCCGGCGCCGATCCAGCTGAGTTCCTTGGCATTCAGTTCCTCGTGCAAGAGCAAGAGAATTTCGATTTCGAGACCACCAACCTGGCTTCGACATTTGAATGGGCGCCAAATGACGAGCTGAAATTCAGCCTAGACTATATCGTCAACGAACAGCAGCGCAGTCAGGATTCCTATCGCCTACAGGCCTCCGGCGTCAGCACATTGCGTCAGCTCAGCATTCCGTCGCAATTCGAAATCGTCGATTTTGGCGTGACATCAGATAATGGTCGCAATCTCCGCGCCTTCCCCGCCGCGCTGGTAGGCACATTGGAGCCGGATCTAGCGAACGATGATGATGATCCGAATTTGCGTTTTTCGAGCGACACTGGCGCACGCGTGACCGATAGCGAAGTTTTCGCGCTCGCGGGTGAATGGAACCGAGACAATTGGACGGTTCGTGCAGAGTTCGCAACGACGAGTTCTGACACCGAAAATCCAAATCTCAGCACAACGCTAAACTTCATCAACCCGAACTGCCCGCAGGACGGTACAAGTAATGATAATTGCGTCCCGTTCAGATACGATCTACGCGGAGATTCTCTTGCTTTCGGGATCAATTTCGACTCGCCGTTCGCACCATCGGTGGCAGATCTAACCAACCCCGCAAACGTGGTTTTGGATCAGGTCGACGTCGGTCGCAACACGACCTCGAATCAAGAAGATGCCTTCCGAATCGATGTCTCGTATGACTTCTCAAACAATGATCTTCTGGGCGACTATATAACGTCAGTTGACGCCGGATATCGTTACAATGAGTCATCCAGCGTCTTCGATCGCGTAAATGACCGTATTGGCGGTTTCAGCCAACTCGAGGATAGCCCAAACGGTGCCTTGTTTGCTGAATTGCTCGTTCCTGGTCCGTCCAATTACGGCGATGCCGATGGACGCAGCCTGTTCATTTCAGACTTCTTGCTGATCGACCCAGATCGAGCCTTTTCAGATCCGAATGGCGTTCTCGCCATCTTGGAAGGCGCACTGGCAGAACATCGTTTGGCCAACCCGCAAGCTGATGGCGATCTCGTCGCGGTCCTGTCTTCTGATGAAAACTCGTTCTACGACGTGACAGAAGAAACCCAGGCGATCTACGCTCAGGCGAATTTTGAGCATGGCATTTTCCGCGGCAATCTCGGGGTACGTTATCTCGAAACGGACATCACCTCGATCGGCTTCGGACCAGCGGACGGCAATGGCGCACGGTCATTGGAAGCGACAAGCGGGAAATATGACTTCCTCTTGCCGCGTTTCAACCTGGTGGCCCAGCCACGCGACGACGTCATCCTGCGCTTCGCATATGGGTCGGATATTCGGCGACCGAACTTCAGTGATCTGAACACGGCCTTTACGTTCGGACCGCAAGAGAACACTGCGGTCGCACTCGGTAATCCCGGCTTGCTGCCAGAAGAAGTCGACTCGATTGATGTGTCCGCGGAATGGTATTTTGCGCCAGGCGCTGTCGTGAGCCTCGGTTACTTTAACAAGGATCGCACGAATATCTTTGGCGTCGACTTTGAAGGCGCTGCCCTAATCGCAGACCCGAACAATACGACGGGTGGCCTGTCGCGCGAAACCGACCCGACTTGTCCAGGCGGTGGTATCTTTAACCCGGAAGTTATTCCAAATGTGTTGGGCGATCCAAACACGACGGGTCTTTGTGTCGACTTTACGCGCCCTGGCAACGATCCGGACACGACAACCCAGTCTGGTTGGGAATTCGCGTTCCAATATGACCTCGCGGATTGGGAAGACCGCCTCGGCTGGGCGTCCGGCTTCGGTGTTATCGCCAATTACACCATCCAGGATTTCTCTGGTGGTTCTGTCGTGGACACGACATCCGGTCGCGGTTTGACGGTGCTCGGAGATGTCAGCATTCCACGCGGCTTGCTCGATTTCTCTGAGAACGCCTATAACCTGACAGCCTATTATGAGAAATACGGTTTGTCGGCACGCGCTCGTTATACCTGGCGTGAAGGCTTCCGCACTCAGGACTTCGGCGGCGGCGCGAACACATCGGGCAGCTCTACCTTCAGCTTCCCGGTTCACACGCTGGATCGAGGTCAGCTGAATGCGAGCATCAGCTACGCGGTAACCGAAAACTTCAATGTCGGCATTGAAGCGGTTAACCTCACCGAAGAAGAGATCGTTCAGCGTTGCGTCAGCGAAAATGGACCGACCTGCTTCGTTGGCTACCCAGATCGTCGCGTTACGTTTGGCGGCAGCTACACGTTCTAGGCGAAACCCCGGCAATTTCGGTTGCTACAATTATCCTCCAACTAAAACGCCTCACTTTTGTGAGGCGTTTTTTTGAGGTCTGGACAAGAGGAAGGAAGAACGAATGGGCGCCGTCTATCGCGCCAGCCACCCACCATCAACTGGCATCGTTGCGCCATGGATGTAGTCGGCTGCATCGGATGCAAGAAACACCGCCGCGCCACCAATCTCAGATGGTTGGCCCCAGCGTCCCGCTGGAATGCGACCGAGAATTTCTGCACTCCGTTTCGGGTCAGCCTGCAGGGCCGCCGTATTATTGGTGGCAAAATAGCCCGGTGCGATTGCGTTCACATTGATGCCTTTGCCGGCCCACTCATTCGCCAAAGCGCGCGTAAGCCCCATTAAGGCGGACTTGGACGCCGTGTATGAGGGCACACGAATGCCGCCTTGGTATGACAGCATAGAGGCAATATTGATGATCTTGCCGCCGCGGTCAGCCGCGAGGCAGCTGCGCGCGAAGGCCTGGCTCAAGAAAAATACCGTGCGCAAGTTTACGCTTAGCACGCTGTCCCATTCATCAACGGTAAAGTCGATCGCGTCGTTCCGTTGAATTATGCCGGCATTGTTGACCAAGATGTCCGCGCGGCCGAGCTGCGCCTGGGTATCTGCGACAATATTATCGACCGCCTTTAGATCAGAAAGGTCAGCCTGAATAACCGCGCACTTGCCGCCGGCAGCTTCGATATGCGCGACCGTCTCATCGGGAGGCGAGCGCCCGACAAGTGAGACGGCGGCGCCAGCTTCGGACAGCGCCACAGCGATGCCCTGCCCCAATCCCGTGTTCGCGCCCGTCACAATGGCAGTCTTGCCATTCAGGTCAAACATACTCTTCATAGCGTCCTCAATTCTGCTCGGGCTTGAAAACTGGCGAGGCGCTAGGCTGCCAACACGCCTTGGAGATAATCTGAAATTGCATCGTCCTGAGAGTTAGAGAAGAATAGTTCTGAGAACTTTTCTCAAGAAATCGCTGCTTTCAAGAGGTCTTGATCAACGGATTTTAGGGTCGTGAGCATATCATGACACGCCGCCGCTTTTACCTGGCCCAGGATCCCGCGATTCTTAGCCATGATCTCAGCCCGTTCTTTGGGATAGCCAACGCCGCGCTCAACCTCGAACAGCTTGCGATAACAATCCTGTAGATTGAGCTCCGCGGCCCAACCGAAGCCTTTCGCATAAGGCATAGAAATCGCGTTGCCATCATTGATCTGGCCAAACAGGAAGGCGTCAGTGGGGTCAATCACCAGCCCGCAAATCACACCTGGCATGGCATTGCATCCCAGCATCGAGCCCATGCCCGTACCACACCCCGTCACGACAAAATCGGCGGCGCCCGAATTCAGCACGATGCCGGCCAGCAATCCATTCATGATGTAAGTAAGGGACGCATCATCATCGGGTCCGTACATCCCATAGTGGTGAACCGAATGCCCGAGCGGGTCGACGACCGTTGTCAACGCGTCATGTACAATCTCGCTTTTTGCGGCTTGGCTGTTCTCGATAATCAGCGCAATCTTCATGGGTCAGTCCTCGTGTTTGACGTTCGCCTTCGAACCAATTTGAGCAGGTTCGAAATCAATAATTAGGTAACCGGTGTCATATCACCGGACCCTTCAGCACACAACCTCAGATTTTTATCCCAGTGAGCGAGTCGACTCGCGCACAATTATTTCCGGGCTGAAGCTTTCATTTTTCGAATGTTCGGCTCCGGATATAAGCCGCATCAGGCCGCTCGCGGCCGCCTTTCCCATATCACGAATCGGAAGCCGAATGGTGGTCAAAGCCGGGGCAATACGCGCCGCCATTGGCGTGTCGTCAAAACCAACGATCGACACATCCCTTGGGATTGAAAGGCCCAATTTCCGCGCTGCGGTGACGATACCGATCGCCATCTCATCATTGCCAGCGAAAATCGCTGTCGGACGATCCGCCCGCGACAACAGCTTGTTCGCCGCGCTGACACCGGACTCGAATGTATATCCCGCCTCAATCGTCAGCGCGGCGTCGAGTTCAAGTCCAAATTCTTTCAGCCCCGCCTTGAACCCTGCGAGTCGTTCGTGCGCCGATCGAAATGATCTTGGTCCGTGCACGTGTGCGATCCGCGTATGCCCAAGGCTGGCAATATGGCGCGCTGCCTGCGCTGCACCGTCCGCGTCCAGTGTTCGCACCATCACGGACGCGACATCCAGTTCGACCGATGCAATACGAATATATTCGCATTGCTGTCGACGCAACATCTCGCAAAGCGCCTCATCCTCGGATACAGATGGCGGCATTATGATGCCGGCTGGGCGATGCCGCTCCACGAAACGTTCCAATTTGTCGACGACATCCGGCTCGGCGCGATCTACGGGATGCAATACCAATTGGTAGTCTGTTCCCTCCAACTGATCGAGGATGCCGCGCTGCATATTGACGACATATTGCGGACTTGGATTATCGTACGCCAAAGCGATCAGGAAAGATCGACCAAAGGCGAGCGCGCGCGCCTGAAGGTCGGGCACGTAACCTTGGTCCTCCATAATTTTTTTGACTTTTGCGCGCGTTTCTTCACGCACGACCGGATGATCATTGAGGACGCGTGAGACAGTCTTCTTGGACACTTTAGCAAGTTCGGCGATATCGTTGATCGTCACCTTGCCACGCTCCGAGACTACGGGCACCGTGGCGACCCGTCCTGAAGATTTGGTTTGTTTGTCAGCCATCTATTCATCCAGGATCTTTTTCGTCTTAGCGCCCACCATAACGCGATGATATGAATCCAATGTCAAAAATGACGCCTCAAACGATCAGGCCGAGAGCGCCGTGATCTCGATATCGATCTCGCCAATGCCCGAAAATTCGACCTTTGAACGCTGCCCGACAATAACATCATGAATCCCTGTGAGCGCGCCCGATGACACGCGCAAGCCAGGTGGAATCATTATCCCTCGCTGCCTCAAATTGCGCACCAAGAACGCTGCGGCGCCCATTGGTCCCGCAGGTGGGCGAGGCGGCCGGGCCGTCCCAACCAAAGCGCCTTCGACGAAAGTGGAAACGTCGATGCTCGACAATTTCTCCACCGTCCACGCCTCAATCTTTTGCCCGACAATCATGCCGTGATTATTGCCAAAATCGCTAATGACGGCGAGCGGTCCAATGACATTAATATCCGGCATCGGACTGCTCGCTATCTCAACGCCAATATAGCATTCTGCAATATACGGCACGATGTCTTCGGCCTCAGGATGAAGGGTTTTGAGGCTGCTCAGATCTCCAAATTCGAGAACAATCTCAGCCTCCACCGCCGCGAACCCGCCTTCAAAAACGGGCATCTCGACGGCCGCTTTACCGGCAATTTTTTGTCGGTTGCTATAAATCGGCCCCGTTACCCAATCTTGTCCCAGTACGGATCTGAGATGCGGCGGGATCCCGCCGACTTTCCAAGCTACGACGTCATCATCCCAAAGCCCGATGGATCGATCCTGAACGCGATACGCCTCATCGAGTCCCGCCGGCAATTCTCCCGGAAATGCCGGCAGCACCTTCCGATTGACCCTCGCATTGACCAGCGTGTCCGAGATGAATTCGACGCGCGCGTCATGATCATGTTGGGCGACCTTGGACATTGAACTCATACGCACCTCTCAAACAGAATGATACCGGTTACCTATCAAATATCGCCCGCAACGCAAGTTGAACCACGAATTTGGCGCCAAGCAGCTCCATATTGATCGCAAATTGAGCATGGCGGATTGCCAAAATGACACCGGTATCCTAACAAAAAGCGGAAATGTGTCTCGCACACGAAACGATGGGAGAAACGCATTGCCAACAGCGATGAACCAGCGGCCCTCTATCTCGGGCCTTTCCGTGCGGAATCGTGTGACCACCTTGGCCGCCGCACTCGCAATCTCGACAATATCTGCCTGCGCAAGCGCGATAATCGCCCATGCGGACGATCAGTTCTTGAGCTCAGACGCGGCCAGTGAATTGCCTGACTTTTCCTATGCCGGGTACGAGTTCGGATTGGGTTCGATACCGATCACGCGTGGTGAAACAATCCAAGCCAGCGACTTCGGGGTCGTTCCAGATGATGGTCTTGATGATTCTGCGGCAATGCTCGAAGCGCTCGCTGTAGCGCATCAAATGAGCGGCCCCGTGACCTTGCAGCTGCCTGGCGGCCGTATCGAAATCTCTGAAATCCTACCCATCACGCGCAGCGATTTCATTCTGCGCGGCGCGGGCGCGGGCACTGGTGGCACGGAATTGCATTTTCCACGTCCGCTTCGAGATGTGGATGAGTCATCGCGCCTCGATGAATTGCGCACCTATCTTCAAAAGTACGAAAAGCGCCAGCGCGAACCGTCTCGCAATATTGACGAGCTGTTTTCGGAATATTCCTGGACCGGCGGTTTTATCTGGATCCAAAAGCCACAAACACGTGCGGCGTCCTATCTTGAAGAATTTGACCCAGCGATTGCGAACTTGGCAAATATTCAATCGGGAACAAGAGGCTCTCGATTTGTTGAGGTAGACAATCCGGAGTCCCTGAAGCCTGGTCATGCGCTTCAAATCCAATGGTTCAACAGAGATGGAGAAACAGGTCCGCTTTTAAGAGAGATGTATGGCGAAACAAATCTCGCCATCGGATCTCATCATTGGAGTTTCCCCGACCGCCCTCTCGTGCGCCAGACGACCCGGATTATCTCCGTCAAAGACAATATGGTCGAGATAGGCGACCCACTCCTTCACAACATCTCCGACCGGGTGCCCGCTCAGTTTTCAGAGTGGGAGCATCTTGAGCAAGTCGGGCTCGAAGACTTTTCAATCACCTTTCCGGACAGCCCTTATTTCGGGCATCATCTAGAACGCGGCTATAATGGCATTTACGTAACCAGCGTCATTGATGGCTGGATCAGGGACGTTTGGTTCCGAAATGCTGATAGCGGAATTCTGACCTATAATAGCGCGAATCTGACGATCGAGAATATCCAATCCCTCGGCGATCGCCCTGCCCACTATGCGGTTCACCTGGGCAATGTTCACAATGTTCTGGTGAGCAACCTGTTTGTTGAAAACCCCGTCATTCACTCTTTGACGTTCAACACTCAATCGACCAAAAGCGTATACAAGGATGCCATCGTCCGGAACGCGTCTGTCTTGGATCAGCATGCCGGCGCCAACCATCAAAACCTATTCGACAAAGTCACCTTGCATGTAAATGCCAAGCGTCGGAATGGACGTCCATTCTACTCTGTTTGGGATGGTAGCGGCGCCGGCTATTGGCAGCCGGGACATGGTCGCTTTAACACCACCTGGAACCTCAAAGTGATTGTTGAATCAGGCGCGCGGCGCGATGAAGCTGTTAAGCTTGAAGGAATCGCCGAGGGGCCAGACGCATTCATCATGGGCGTACATGGCAATCGCGCCTTGGAGGTCGACTATCGACCCGCGCCAAAGTCACTCAGTGTGAACGCAGAGCCAAAGATCCGTTCATTGTATGACTGGCAGCTAAGTCACCGATTGCAAGCCAAGGAGTGATCGCAAAAGCGATCCTGGACGCATTGCGGGAAAGGGTGTTGCCTGATCCTGACCGCATGGCTCGGTCATATTTTTGATGAGCCATCGCCTCTCTGAAGAAGTCGATATTTGTCAACCAATTTCGATGCTGTGCGAGAATCATCTTCCGGGCTGAGCGATAAGAGTTTAAGAAAGCATCCGGCCGTAACGGAGAGACTTGTGACCGCTTCAATCAAATGCGACGCGCGTGATGGTTGCGCGAATGCCAACCCCGAGCGGCGCATGCACTCGTCCTCAATCAATCAGCGATAGGATAAGACGATTACTAAATACGAACCTATGACCAAAGCAGAGGTCATCGCCGCGCAGCGCGCCTGGGCAAAATATGTCACCGAGCA
>JBCCDZ010000056.1:0-12729 GCA_039030525.1 Pseudomonadota bacterium
CGCATGTGTGGCTTATTTGCAATGCCAACCAATTGAGTCAGTGGTTACACAGAAGTCTAACACGACTGTCACATTTCTGTGATCCGCGACACCTAATGGCACGCGCAGTAGTGTATTCGGGTCATCCTGCCCGACCTGCTTAGTGGCAAATTGAGGGGAAACTCATGTCCAATTGGAAACTCCTATCCGGAGTGGCCGCCGCCTCCATCATGACCGCAGCGATTGTCGCTCCGGCAGAGGCTCAGGTCACAACATCTGAAATTCGCGGTTCTGTGACTAACGATTCAGGCGCAGTCGTGACTGACGCCTCTGTTTCGATTACTGACACAGCAACGGGCTTGACCCGCTCTACGTCAACCAGCGCGACCGGCTCATATGCGATCCGCAACCTACCGATTTCTTCATCGTATCAGGTGACTGTGTCAGCGTCAGGTCTGCAAGCCCAACAAGTCGACAATGTCCCGCTGATCTTGGGTGACACGACGAACCTTGATTTTACCCTGACCTCTGACGCCGACCGGACGATGGATACGATCGTTGTTACTGCGTCAGCAACGGATCTCATCCAGACAGCGGTTGGCCCAAATGCTACATTCGGACTGGAGACTCTTCAAAACGCTCCGACCATTAACCGCAATATTACCGACGTCTTGCGCATTGATCCGCGCATCTATGTCGACGAGAGCCGCGGTGACATCAATCCCATCCAGTGTGGTGGTAAGAACCCCCGATTCAATTCGCTGACATTGGATGGCGTCCGTTTGAATGACGGTTTCGGTCTTAACTCCAATGGCTACCCAACTGAGCGTCAGCCATTTCCGTTCGACGCGATTGAGCAAGTGGCCGTTGAACTGTCGCCTTTCGATGTTGAGTATGGCGGTTTTACCGCGTGTAACATCAACGCCGTAACCAAATCAGGTACCAACGAGTTTCACGGCTCTGCATTTTTCGACTATGCTTCTGACGATTTTCAGGGCGACTCACTTGAAGGCAGCAGCGTTCAGGCCAATCCATTTGACGAGTATCGTTATGGTCTACAAATCGCCGGCCCGATCGTAGAAGACAAACTTTTCTTCTCTGTCGCTTATGAAAAGCTTGAGGGCGCAAACACATTCGATCGCGGTCCAATCGGTTCAGGCGCGATCAACGAAGTGAACATCACGCAGGAAGAGCTCGACGAAATCGCAAGCATCGCGCGTGATCTTTACAACTATGATCCAGGTGGCATTCCAACCAGCTTCGATAATGAAGACGAGAAACTTCTCGTTAAACTGGACTGGAACATCAACGATCAGCACCGTGCGGCGTTTACCTATAACTATAATGATGGCTTCAACATCACGCAGTCGGACGGCGATCTTGATGAATTCGAGTTCTCCAATCACCTGTATGAGCGGGGCGCTGAACTGAACCAATATGTTGGCTTCCTCTACAGCGACTGGACAGACAATTTCTCAACCGAAATTCGTCTCGGTTACGTGGATCTTGAGAACCGTCAAAACTCTGTCGGTGGGACTGAATTCGGTGAAATCACGATTGAAACCGATGATGTCGACGTTTATCTGGGCGGCGATGACTCGCGTCAGTCAAACGAGCTAGATTACAGCATCCTGAACATGGCGTTCAAAGGGTTCTATCAGCTCAATGACCACGCGATTACATTCGGGTATGAGCGCGAAGAGTTGGATGTCTTCAATCTGTTCATTCAGCACACGCAAACGGAAATTGACTTTGACCGAAACCCAGCGGTCGTAGATCCAACCGACACCCGAGATCCAGCGATTGTGAACTTCGAACTCGGTCTTGCTGACAATGTAAACTATAACAATGCTCCATCTGGTGATCCACGAGATGCGGCGGCGGATTGGGGCTATGCTGTTAACACCGCATACATCCAGGACGAGTTCAATATTGACAACAATGTCAGCGTCATTCTCGGGTTGCGCTATGACTGGTGGGAAACCGACGATGAGCCAGTGACCAACCCTGACTTCCTCGCAGACTATGGTTTCTCTAACGGTCAAACACTCGATGGCGAGGGCTTGCTTCAGCCACGCTTCGCGTTCAGCTGGGATGCAAAAGACAATCTGACCGTTCGCGGTGGATTTGGTCTCTACTCAGGTGGTGATCCAAACGTCTGGCTCTCAAATAATTATTCGAACAATAACGTTCTCCAGTTTGGTCAAGATGGCGGTGGCTTCGGTCTAGAAGACGGTGTGACGTCGCTCTTCGGAATCGATTATACCGCATGTGAAGACGGTGTTCCGGTTGGACCGGGTTGGTGTGTTCCGACTGTACTGGCCGACGCTGTTGCTGGCGGAGAAGGCTCTAACTTTGAGATCAACTTCCTAGACCCCGATTTTGAAATTCCCTCGGAATGGAAGTATGCGATCGGTGCCACGTGGTACCCGCAGATCAATATCGAGAATTTCTTGGGCGGCGAGTATGTCGTGAATGCAGACTTCCTGTATTCCAAAAGCGATAACTCAGCGATGGTTCTTCGTGCTGATCTGGTTCAGAGCGGCGTGAACGATCTCGGCATTCCAACGTTCGACAGTGTTCGTGAAGGTGCGTTTGTGCTGACCAATTCTGGTGTCGGAAACGAGTCGATGACGGCGTCGATCAGTGTCGCGAAAGACTATGATAACGGGTTCGATTGGTCGTTTGGCTATTCGTACAATGACGCTCAAGATGTTCAGCCAATGACATCTTCCGTCGCTTTCTCTAACTATAATAACCGAGCCTATACGAGCCCGCAGGAAGATGTTTTGTCGACTTCAGACTACAACATCTCTCACCGCTTCACCGCTCTGGCGAATTATGAGAAAGAGTTCTTCGACGGCTATGCATCGACTTTCTCTGCATTCGCTACCGCCCGATCTGGTCAGCCTTACTCTTTGATCCGGAACGATCAAGGCAGTGGAGCATTTGGATTTACACCATTCGTTGATCCGCAAGGAATTCTCATTCCGGGTGCCGAGCGTAACGGCGAAGAAGGATCCTGGTTCAGTAAAGTGGATGTTCGCTTCGAGCAGGAATTCCCTGGCATTCGCCCTCAGGACCGTACATCGGCGTTCATCGTTGTGGATAATCTCACCAACCTGATCAGTGATGAGTGGGGCGTCCTGCGTGTGCCGGACTTCCCACCAACCGTGGAAGCTGACCCAGCAACCGGTCTGGCAACCCAGCCAGCGGAGTCACGCATCGGTGATGCGTCACTGTGGGAAATTCGTTTTGGTGTACGTTACGAATTCTAATTCGGTCACTCGACCAAA
Organism: Pseudomonadota bacterium; assembly: GCA_039030525.1. Lineage (GTDB taxonomy): Bacteria > Pseudomonadota > Alphaproteobacteria > Caulobacterales > Hyphomonadaceae > Henriciella. The sequence continues at coordinate 3,276 of JBCCDZ010000056.1, forward strand.
TGAGAAAGGGCGGTGCAGAACGCACCGCCCTTTTTCTTTGAGCTTTATACGGACTTGTGGCACAGGCGCGGCGATGTCAGACGCAAATGTATCCGTGCCGCCGGAATGGGCGCCTCAGTCGGCCGTCTGGGTTGGCTGGCCGCATTTGCGTGGAGAATGGGGCGACGCGTTTGACCTCGCACGAGTTGAGATTGCAGGTTTTGTCCGCGCCTTGAGTAGTGTCACGCCGGTCCGCATCGCGTGCGGGTCGAGGGAGGCCTATAGCAGCGCGTGGTTCGCCTTGGCACCGGAAATCGAAATCGGCCGCGTTAGCCTGCACACGCTGCCAGCGGGTGACATCTGGGTGCGAGACACCGGCCCACTCATCGTACAAAGCGAGCAGCATCAGGTCGCGCTTACGTTTCGGTTCAATGGCTGGGGCGGAAAATATCTGATGCCCGGCGACACGATGACCGCTGACGGCATTGCCAGCGTCGAAAAGTTGGCGCGAAGAACGCATGATTTTGTTCTGGAGGGCGGGGCGATCGACTTTGATGGCGCCGGACGATTGCTCTCGACGCGGCAGTGCATGCTGAATTCCAATCGCAATCCTGATTGGACTGAAGCGATTGCGGAACGCCATCTCAAGCAAGCCTTTGCAGTCGAACAAGTGACCTGGCTGGACGATGGATTGCACAACGATCACACGGACGGTCACATTGACAATATCGCGCGCTTCATTGGGCCTGGCCGCGTTGTGTGCCAAGCCGCGTCTGGCGACGATGATCCGAATGCCGATACCTATGAGGCGATTCACGCCACCCTTTCTGCGGCGAGCCTGGATGTTGCTGTCATACCGTCCCCAGGGCGGGTCCTTGATGACTTTGGCGAGATTGTACCAGCAAGCCATGTGAATTTTTTCATCAGCAATGGGCATGTTTTCATGCCGGTTTACGAGGACGAATACTCACGCCAAGCCGCGGCTGAAATGGCTGCCGCGATGCCAGATCATAAAATCATTGGCTTGCCAGCTCGGAACATCTTATCTGGCGGTGGTGCGTTTCATTGCATGACTCAGCAGGTTCCCGCGCGCACGGAGAAAAATACATGAGCCGACAGATCAAGGTAGCGGCCCTGCAAATGGCGTTCGAGAAAGGCGCATCGGTTGCAAATAATTCGCGCGTTGCAGACTTTGTTCGCCGCGCAGCATCGACTGGCGCCGATATCATCTTGCCGTCTGAATTGTTCAGCGATCACTATTTTTGCAAGACTCAGAACGAGGTTCATTTCGCCGCGGCCCATCCCTGGCGGGTGCACCCAGCCGTCCAGGCGATGCAGAATGTGGCCCGCGATTTGGACGTGGTGATCCCCGTTTCCATCTTCGAGAAGGATGGTCCGCACTATTTCAACTCTGTCGTCATCGTGGATGCGGATGGGGCCCTTTTGGGCGTCTACCGCAAGAGCCATATTCCGGACGGTCCAGGCTATCAGGAGAAATTCTATTTTCGTCCGGGTGATACCGGCTTTCGCGTCTGGGACACGAGAAAAGGCCGCATCGGTGTTGGGATTTGTTGGGATCAATGGTTTCCCGAAGCGGCCCGGGCCATGGCGATGATGGGAGCAGACATTCTACTGTACCCGACAGCGATTGGTGCCGAACCGCAGGACCCGAGCCTGGATACGGCGATGCGCTGGCGCCGTGCGATGCAAGGTCATGCCGTCTGCAATGTTATACCGGTGGTCGCCGCAAACCGGGTCGGAGACGAAGACGGCCAGGTCTTTTACGGCACCAGTTTTATTGCAAATGAGGTCGGTGACATCGTGGCTGAGCTCGATCGCGAGGAAGAGGGTGTTGTCTCGGCAGTGTTTGATCTTGATCAGATAGACCAAGAGCGCGCCGCATGGGGCTTTTTTCGCGACCGCCGCCCGGATCTTTATAAGGATCTGGTTTAGAACGCGTCCGCCGCAGTCGAGCGATCGCGCGACCAGACCGCATAGAAGAAGCGCCCGATGCCGAATAGGATCAGAGCCGCAAACAGAAACCCATACCAGGCCGCAGACTCCAAAATGGGTGCAAACGCTTCAGGATGATCAACGTATCGACGCGGCATGCCGGCCAATCCAGCGGCAAAGTGCGCTGCGATATAGAAACGCATCATGATGATCAGAAGGCTGACATAGCCTGTTGTGATCCAGCCATTCAATCGAGCTCCACGCGCGTAACTCCACACGCTGAGGCTGCTGAACAGCAATAAGACAAGCGCAAAACCAATGATGTGTGAAATGGCAACGGCTATATAAGTGTCGGACCAAAACGATGGGTCTGTGGTGTTGAGGAATAATCGTACCGCGAAACCATAAAATACGGCAGGCGCCAGGCAGGCTGCCAGATAGATGAATGCAGAAGCATTCCGGGCGGGATGTCGCATTAGCAATAAACCCACGAGGATTGCGCAGGCGACGGGAATTGAAACACTGTCGACCGATCCGACAAGGGGTTGTAGCGATTGCGAAAACGCTAGGGCGGTAAAGGCGAGCGCGACCATAGCAAACCCACAAGCGTAAAGCGCTTGTTTGGCGATCAAAGAAATGTCTCGCTCAGCTAGAAGGACCGTTGTCAGTCCACCAATGGCGGCCACAGGAAGGCTGAGCGCCAGAGCGACGCCATGCAGGTGCGTTGCCAACACATATAGCTCGCGTTTCGCCATGGCGTCCCCGTCCAGGCCTGGGGACATGGTTTCCAGGGCCATGTATATGCCTGAAAGCAAGCCGACAGAAAGCAATACAGCGAGCGCGATCCAGAGAAGGCGGATGGGCATCGTTCTCGTTCCTATGGTGTTTTCGCTAGATCCGCACAAAAAGTCGGTTTCATGGATAAAACGGGATGCAGTCGAAACCGCAATAGGCTAGGGCGGGTCTATGGATCAGTTTTTACTCATTCCTGTGACTTCAGTCTTGATCGCGGCAAATGTCATTGCCAGTCTTTATGCGTTGTCCAATCCGGCCTTCATGGACAAGAATCTCTTCCATATTGGACCAATCCTGTCCGGCGGCGAGTATCACCGTATGGTGACAAGCGGCTTCTTGCATGGCGGCTTCCTGCATCTCTTCGTGAATATGTATGTGCTGTTTATGTTTGGCGGGTTTGTTGAACAGGTGCTGGGAACGATTGGCTACCTCATCGTCTATTTCGCGGCACTTCTGGGCGGTAACGCCTGGGCCTTGCTAGAGAATAAGAACCGAGAATCCTATCGCGCGCTCGGAGCGTCCGGGGCGACATCGGGGATCGTCATGAGCTTTATCCTGTTCCGACCGTTCGAGCAGTTGATGATCTTTCCGATACCATTCTTCATGCCTGCCGTTCTTATTGGTGTACTCTTCCTGGTGGGATCTGCGATCCTGGCGCAGCGCGAAAACAAAACTATTGGGCACGAAGCGCATCTTGGCGGTGCAATGGCCGGCATCATCGCCACCATTCTGATCGCGCCCAGCGCCTTTTCCGAATTTTCCGATCAGGTTGCTCAGGCGCTTGGGGGCAGCTGAGTTTGGGCGTCATCACGACAATTCTTGATGAGCGTATCGCGTCTGGCGCTTTGACCCGCGACCCGGCACAGGTGGATGCGGCGCAGAAACTCGACGATGTGCTCGAACGCCTGAAATCAAATGGCAAAGGCGGATGGTTTTCCAAACCAAAACCAGTGCGCGGCCTGTACCTTTGGGGTGGGGTCGGGCGCGGCAAGTCTATGCTGATGGACCTGTTCTACGCAGAAGCCCCGGTCAAAGCGATGCGGGTCCACTTTCACGAATTCATGGGCCGGGTCCAAGACCGCCTAAACGAAGCGCGCAAACGCCGCGATGTCAGTAATCCAATTTTTCCCGTCGCCAAACAGTTTGCGGCAGAGGCGCGGCTGATCTGTTTCGATGAATTTCAGGTAACGCAAATTGCCGATGCTATGATCCTGGCCGGCCTCTTCGAGGAGTTGTTCAAGCGTGGAGTCACGGTTGTTGCGACGTCCAACCGCCACCCGGATGAACTTTATAAGGATGGACTCAATCGCCACCTTTTTCTGCCTTTTATCGACCTGCTAAAATCTCAATCAGAGATTTTTGAACTGGCATCTGAGCGAGATTATCGCCTCGAGCGCCTGACCGAGGCGCCAGTCTGGTATTCAACCCAAGACGGGACGGCGGCGCTAGACCGGGCCTTCGAGCGCCTGACGCTCGGCGCAACGCCGCAAAGCTGTTTGCTGACCGTCAAAGGTCGCAAAGTGCCGGTGTCTCGTGAAGCGGCAGGCGTCGCACGGTTCGGATTTGACGAATTGTGTGCACAGCCGCTTTGGGCTGAAGATTATCGCGCGATTGCGGCGACCTTCCATACCATCCTTCTGGAGGATATTCCGGTTCTGAAACCGAATAAACGGAATGAGGCCGCGCGCTTTGTCGCGCTGATCGACACGCTTTATGAAGCCAAGGTCAAGCTGCTGGCCAGCGCCGCAGCGGAACCCGAGCAGCTCTATCCAAAAGGTGATGGCAGTTTTGAGTTTCAGCGGACGGCAAGTCGGCTTCATGAAATGAGGTCCATCGAATATATGGCCGAAGCGCATATTGTTCCGATGGACCAGAAGTAAGCCCGCATTGTTGGCGGAAACTGGGAGGGAGGAAACGTCTCACGCCAGTCAATGCGAAGAGAGATGACTCTCTCTGCAACCGTTTACGCGGCCGCTAGGCAATTGGATCAAAATATTTTTTGTGGCAGTTTCGCACGAATTGAGCATTCTGCGCTTCAACAGCAATAAGAGGACAGATTGTGATGCGTTTTCGTTGTCTCGTAAGCGTCTGCGCCGTCGCCAGTTTGGTCGCGTGTGCACAAAATTCTGGGTATCAACCGGAGCGATTTTCTGAGGCGCCTGCCATCGATATGCTGCAAGCCTTGAGTGCGGATGCGCTGCAAGGTCGAAAGGTCGGCACGGAAGAAAACGCACAAGCGCGAGCGATGATCATTGAGCGGTTTGAAGCGCTTGGTGTGGCGCCTGCTGGCGATGGTTTCGAGCATCCGTTCACCTATGGCACGTTCGCCGACCCGGAAACGGGGGCAGACACGGCGCCCGCCAAAAGTGGGGTCAATATTATCGGCCGGATATCGGGAACATCCAATAGCGATGTCTCCATGATCATCACGGCCCATTATGATCATGTCGGCGTCATTGATGGCGAGATTCACAATGGTGCGGATGACAATGCGTCTGGCGTGGTCGGGTTGCTCGCGGCGGCGGAGTATTTCTCAACCGAACCGCCTCTGCATGATGTCGTCTTTCTCGCTTTTGATGCAGAAGAGGACCGATTGGGCGGCGCGATCGCTTTCGTCGCGGATCCGTTTGAGCCGCTCGACAAGGTCGCTTTGAATATCAATTTCGACATGCTGTCGCGCGGAGACAATGGAATTCTCTGGGCTTCGGGCACGCATCATTGGCCAGAGATGAAGCCGATTATGGCGGATCTCTCGGCGCGCGCGCCAGTGGACATCCAAATGGGATTTGACGTAGGCGACGGGCGCGAAGACTGGACCTTGCTGTCCGACCATGCCGCGTTCTTTCGCGCCGGTATACCGCACCTCTATTTCGGCGTCGAAGATCACCCGGATTATCACAAGCCGACCGATGATTTCGAACGCATCGACCAGGACTGGTTTCTGAGGTCGATTGAGAGCGTCATTATGGTTGCATCAGAAATGGACGAAGCGCTGGACGATATTTACGCCATGCGCGTGGCCGCGACGGCCGCCGAATAAGTTTGGCTCTACCGCTGTGATATTGCAGGGCTTTTTCCAAGGTCGATTTGAGACTGATTTTCAGTCGCCTTGCAAATGCTTCGCACTATCATAGTCAACTGTTTTTATTGACTTTTTTCTTGATTTCTGGTGAATCTCGCCTACTTTCAGGTTCAATAGGTAATTTTACGGAGTCCCGCTTATGAAAGGCGACGCAAAAGTCATCGAGTTTCTCAACAAGGCGTTGAAGAATGAACTCACGGCAATCAACCAATACTTCCTCCACGCGCGCATGCTCAAAGATTGGGGCGTCAGCAAGCTCGGCGAGTATGAGCACAAAGAATCCATTGAAGAGATGAATCACGCAGATTGGCTGATCGAGCGCATCCTTTTCCTGGGCGGGCTTCCCAATCTGCAAGACCTCGGCAAGCTTCGTATTGGCGAAAGTGTGAAAGAAATTCTCGAATGCGATTTGGCGCTCGAAGAAGATGCTATTCCTTTGCTGCGCGATGCAATGGAGCATTGCGAAAAAGTTCGCGACTATGTCAGCCGCGATCTGTTCGGTAAGATCCTCACCAATGAAGAAGAGCATGTCGATTATATCGAAACGCAGTTCGACCTGATCGAACGGATCGGGATCGAGAGCTACACGCATCTGCAATCAGAGGCCAACGCTCACTAAACAGATCGAATCGCAAAGGAACGGGATATGTCGAAGACCACAATTTTTGAGTATAAAGGCGACGCTCAATCCGTGACGTGGGATCGACGATTGTGCATTCATGTTGGCGAATGCGGTCGCGCCAAAGGCGATCTTTTCGTCGGTGGCCGCGATCCCTGGTGCGATCCAAATCTCGCTGACCAGCCCGACATTGAGGATGTGGTTGCGCGCTGTCCGACCGGCGCTTTGGCGATGCGTGATGAAGCGGGCAATGTCATCTCCGAGTCAGCGCCTGCTGAGAATGAGGTACATGTTGCCAATGATGGTCCCCTTTACGTCTCCGGTGACCTAACCGTCGATGGCGCGAGCGACGACATGAAAAGTGTTTATCGGCGCGCCGCCTTGTGCCGATGCGGGGCCTCAAAGAATAAGCCATTTTGTGACAATTCTCATCGCGACGTGGATTTCAGGGATGCCGGCGCTGTCGGAGAGAAAGGACTGCCCGAGATTGAAGCGGGCGGCCCGCTGGAAATCAAGCGCATTCCGGATGGTCCGATCGAAGTATCGGGCAATTTCTCAATCCGTGCCGGGTCCGGTCGCAAAGCCTGGTCTGGCCGCAAAGCCTATCTTTGCCGATGCGGACAGTCGGCCAACAAACCGTTTTGCGATGGCGCACATAATCAGGCCGGGTTCAAAGCCGACTAGGGTTTAGATATTGCCGCGTTCTAACATGCGGTCGAATCCAGCCCAGAACTCGGCCCGCTTGGCCGGTTTTTCCATCAGGATTTCATGCATCGCATTTTCAACCGTGATGTGCTCGCATTTGGGCAGATGACCTGCGACATGGGCGTGCGAGCGATTATCGACCAGTTTTTCATCCGCTGCGCTGGCGACAAAGACCGGGATATCAATGGCGCGTAGCACCTCAGGTCGTGAAATACGGTTGAAGATATCCAGCGATGCACCGAGCCAACCCCAAGTAACGGGGCCAAGCGAAAGTTCGGGCGCCGCATCGGTGAGGTCGATATTTAATTGCCAATGCGGTTCGTCATGGGTGACGACATTGTCTTCAAACTTCTCTGGCGGTCCTGGTTTTTGAGCAAAATCGTCTGATCGCCCCATGACTCGCATGGCCCAGATGAAATAGCGCTGCACGCGTCCCAGCGGCAGTCCCCACATTGGCGCGCAGAAGGCTGCGGCTTCTACACGAACAAGGCCCTGGCCAATCGCGGCGAGCGCAATCGCCCCGCCCATGGAATGCGCTAACGAAACATAGGGTCGTGGCAACTCTTCCATGGCGTCCAGGCCATTGCGCAACGCCCCCATAAAGGTTTCGAAGCGATCAATATGACCTTTCTGCGGATCTTCCAAAAGGCGCTGCGACAGGCCTTGCCCCGGCCAGTCAATGATCAGAACCGCAAAGCCGCGGTCTTGAAGTTCACGCGCCACCTCAAAATATTTCTCAATAAACTCGGTCCGACCAGGACAGACAATACAAGTCCCACGCGCCTTCTCCACCGTAGCGGGTGACAGGCAGGCGCGTAGCCTGCGTCCGCCGACACCTTCAAACCAGATGATCCGCGCGCCTTCGGGGCGCGGATTACCGGGCACGTCAACAATGCGATCGGGATATTGTTCAAGCATTGTATCGTCCAAATAGTGAAAAGCCTCATCCAGCGTCTAAGCCGGATGAGGCCTTCAATCAAATCATCTGCTGATCAAGCTTAAGAGAGCTTGCTCATGATGCTTTGCAGTTGCATCGCAACAGACATGTCGCCGAGCACTTTCAGCTTGCCTTGCATGAACGCCATGGTCGGGTCCATTTCGCCAGCGGCCAGTTTACCGAAATCGTCCCAGTCAACTTTTACGGTCGCGTCGGCTTCAGCGTCGTCATTATTGGCAACGCCCGCGGCGCCGTCGATGAACAGTTTGCCGATATCACCGAAGTCAAACTTAACTTTTTTTGCAAAACCACTGTCTCCGCCAGCAACGGCTGTGGCGGCTTTTGAGGTCAATTCTGCGAGATCCATGTGGAAGCCTCCCTGTCTATAATGCTCCTGGTGTCGATAAAGCAGGCCTGACAGGGCGATGCAAGGGTAACGCTTACGTAAACTGCAGCATCTTGGAATTTCGTTTTAAATCAAGGACGGTATTTGTGCTTGACCCGCCGCGGCGGAAGGTTTCGAAACAGAGCTATGTCGTGGGAAAAATCGATCGAAGAATTGCGCCGTCGCGAGCGGATGGCTGAGCGTATGGGGGGCGACGAGCCTGTCTCGCGTCAAAAAGGACGGGGCAAGCTGACCGTGAGGGAGCGGGTCGCGTTCCTGGCTGACCCGGGCAGCTTTCGCGAGATGGGGAAAATCGCTGGCCGCGCCAGATATGATTCCGAGGAAAATCTGGAAGACTTTATGGCGTCCAATTCTGTCGTGGGGCGCGCTCGAATCAATGACCGCCCGGTCTTTATCCTGGGCGATGACTTTACGGTGCGGGGGGGCGCAGCTGACGCGTCGATCCGAGGCAAGTTGCTGCAGTCTCTGAAACAGAGCCAGGAATATCGCATGCCTCTGGTTCAGTTGATCGACGGCACGGGGGGCGGCGGTTCGATCAAGATGTTCGAACAGGACCCGCGGACCTACATTCCTGAAACACCGGGCTGGGAATATATCGTCACTGGCATGTCGGAAGTGCCCTATGTCTCGCTTGGCCTTGGACCGTGCGCGGGCATGGGTGCAGGCCGATTGGCGGCGAGCCATTTCTCTGTACTTGTCAAAGAACTGTCCCAAGTGTTCGTCGCAGGCCCGCCCGTGACGCGCGCGCTGGGCGAGGATGTCACCAAGGAAGAGCTTGGCGGCTGGCAGATCCAGGCCCGCAATGGAACGGTTGATGCGGTCGTCGACAGTGAAGCCGATGCCTTCGAAGCGGCGCGAAAATTCCTGTCTTATCTTCCTTCATCAGTGCACGAGCTGCCACCGGTCGCGCCGGCGACAGATGATCCAAATCGCAAGGAAGAGGACCTGATTTCGATTGTCCCAACCGATGGCAAGACG
>JBCCDZ010000057.1:0-12701 GCA_039030525.1 Pseudomonadota bacterium
CCTGTCCAGCGCCGAGAGCCCTGTGCATGACAATTGGAAACAAGCGATCGTGGATGCGGATGCGACAGATACTGTGTTTCTCAATCGCGACGGCCCCGGGCCGGCGTTGCGCGCCTTACGCACAGACCGCACGACCCGTATCGAACAGGACGGCGTTGAAAATATTTTTGGTGAATTTGCTGGCACGCAGGATGTCTATTTTGGCGGCGACCTAGAGGCGGGCATTGCGCTGACCGGTCAAATTGCGGGACGAATCAAGCGGGTACGACCGGTCGCAGACATTCTGAACGAGACCATGGAACAGTTTCAGACGACGGTTGCGCGCTTAAACCAGCTACAAGTGTGACAGGTTCGCTCTAGGCGGCTGATCCAAAAAATGATTAAACACGGCAAAGTTCCACTCAAAGGTGACCCTATGACTGCAAAAAATTACCTCTTTGGCGGCGCTGCGGCGCTCGCGATTATTCTCGCAGGGTGCGATGTTGTCCGCGCGCCAAGTGCTGAAACGTCAGCGGAGGCTGACACCGCTGCAACAGACAGCACGGATGTCGAAACCGCTGCGGTTGATGACGCAGCTCTGGCCGATAATCCGCTGCTGCAGGACTGGGACACACCGTATGGTGTGCCGCCTTTTGCCCAGATCGAAGACGCGCATTATATGCCGGCCATCGACAGTGCGATTGCCGAACTTGAGACCGAAATAGACGCGATTGCCAGCAATCCAGATGCGCCAACCTTTGAAAACACGATCGTCGCGCTCGACAAAGCCGGCAGCAGCCTGTCGCAAGTCGCCTCTGTGTTCTCGAATGTGACCGGAACGGACACCAATGACACGCTGCAAGGCCTGGCGACGCAAATCTGGCCGAAGGTGACGGCGGTCAGCAACGATATCAATTTCAACGCGCCTTTGTTTGAACGCGTAAAAGCCGTGCGCGACGCTGCCCCAACTCTGGATCTTGAAGAGCAGGATCTGCGTCTGATCGAATTGACCTATCGCGGCTTTGAGCGCGCTGGTGCGACGCAAAGCCCAGACGTCAAAGAGAAAGTGGCGGCAATCAATGAAGAGCTGTCATCGCTGACCACAAACTTCTCGCAAAACCTGTTGGCCTCGACCAAGGCGTTCAAACTGGATGTGACCGATGAAGCCGATCTGGTAGGTCTGTCAGAGGATTTCAAAGCCGCTCTGAAAGACGGTGACAAATGGGTCCTGACGGTTGACCGTTCAGTCTATGAAACCTTCATGGCGCAGTCTGAGAATCGCGATCTCAGAGCGCAAATGTTTGACGGCTACCGCCTGCGCGCAACCGAAGGCGAAACCGATAATGGCCCGCTCGCAATCAAGATTGCGCAGCTGCGCGCCGAAAAAGCCGAGCTGCTCGGTTATGCCAGCCATGCTGATTATATTCTCGAATATAACATGGCCCGCACACCGCAAAATGTAGAAGACTTCCTGGTACGCGTCTGGGAGCCGGGCCTGGCCCAGGCCAAGGCCGAGCGTGATGAAATGCAAGCAATGATCGGCGATGAATTCACCTTTGCCGGGCATGATTGGTGGCATTACAGCGAGAAAGTCCGTCAGGACAAATATGCCTTTGATGGCAATGTCCTGAAGCCATATTTTGAGCTTAGCGCCGTTCGCGCGGGAGCCTGGACGATGGCGGAGCGCTTGTTCGATATCACGCTGGAAGATGTCGCTGTTGAGGGCTGGAACCCGGTTGTCACTGCCTATGACGTCAAAGACAAGGCGACGGGTGAACATCTCGGCCTGTTCATGATGGACATGTATGCCCGCGACAGCAAACGTGGCGGTGCCTGGATGAGCTCATACCGGGCCTCAACCAATTATGATGACGCGGATGAAGTTCGGCCGATCATCACCAATAATCTCAATCTGATCACGCCCGCGGATGGCGCCCCGACTTTGATGAATTTCAGCGAAGTCGAGACTTTCTTCCATGAATTTGGACATGGCCTACACGGCTTGCTCACGCAGATCAAATATTCCGAATTCTCCGGCGTCGATGGTCCGCGCGACTATACTGAATTCCCAGCGCAGATCCTGGAACATTGGGCTGGCGAGTCGGAAATGCTGGCTGAGTATGCGCTGCACTATGAGACGGGAGAAGCGATCCCGCTCGAGCTGATCGAGAAGATGCGCGAAGCGTCTAATCACAATCAGGGCTTCCGCACGACGGAGTTCATTGCTGCATCGCTGCTGGATCTGGCCTGGCATCGCCTCAGCCATGAAGAGGCTTTGGCGATTACCGATGCCCGCGCTTTCGAGCAAGAAGTGCTGGCAGGGTATGGTTTGATCGAAGAGATAGAGCCGCGTTATCGCACGCAATATTTCGCGCACATCTTCTCTAGCCCGGTTGGCTATTCCTCGGGCTATTACGCCTATCTGTGGTCGGAAATTCTCGATGCTGATGGCTTCACCGCGTTCAAGGAAGCCGGTGATATCTGGGATCCAGAACTGGCCGCGCGTCTGAAGAAGTGGGTCTATGAGTCTGGCGGCTTGCGCCCGGCAGACGAGCTTTATCGCTTGTTCCGCGGGTCTGACCCAACCATCGAGCCCCTGCTTCGCATTCGCGGTTTCGAGACCAGCGAAAGCGGCGAAGGGTAAGCCTTTCGCATTATGAAAAATGGAAAAGCCGCTCCGATTGGGGCGGCTTTTTTGTACACGGGATGGGGCGACTGCTAAGCCGCTAAGGGTGCCGTCACCACGCAGCCTTTGCCTCTTTGCTTGGCTGAGTACAGCGCAGCGTCGGCCTCTTCCAAGGCACCAAACACGGTCGAACCGCCCCCGGCCGGGAAGGCAATACCGACACTGGCGCCGATTTTAAGGGCCTGGCCACGCCACCGCATTGGCTCAGCAACCCGGCTGATAATGGCATTGGCCAGCGCCTCGACATCCGCCTGACGCGTGCGTTTCTGGCACAAGACAATGAATTCGTCGCCGCCGTTTCGGAAGGGTGTTGCCTCGGACAAACAGACGTCACGCAACCGCGCCGAGACTTGTTGCAGCACGTAATCGCCAGCCGCATGGCCATGTGTGTCATTGATCGCTTTGAAGCCATCAAGATCAATCTGCATCACGGCTAAAGGCCGCTCGCGTTGGCCAGAGGCGCGGGCGACAGCCTGTTCGAACCCGAACCGGTTCGGCAATCCGGTGAGCAAATCATGTGTCGCGCGGTGCGCCGACTCGGCGTTCTGACGGTGCAGGGCCCAGATGAAGGCGATGGCGGTCACGGTGCAGAATACGGGCAGGGCATAGTGATTGATGTCGGAATATGGCACGACATCAATCGCACGGAGGAAGATCCAGAACGCGCCGAGTTGGTTCGGAATCCAGCTGATCACGACCAAACCGGCCCCGGGTGCGCCTCGGCGCCAAAGCGAAATTACGCCGAACAGGATGACCATGGGGCCAATCGCCATGGTGACGGTAAAGGCGAGTATGGCGAGCCAGGATGGAAGCGGCGTGGTAAAACATGTGAGCAGGGCGAAAGCAGCTTGGATGCGCAAAAAGCGATACAGGACGGGTGCGTTCGATTTCGTCTTCAGAAAACGATCGACGAACAAGGATGTTGCGGCCATGCCAATGCCCTGGGATACGAACAGCATGAACAGATAATCGCCGGTGCGGTCTGGCCAGAGATAGGCTTTATCAAGACCGGAGGCGGTTAGAATGTATCCCGCCGAAGCGATGCAGAACACTGAAAACCAGAGCGATGACCAGTGACGAGATCCGAAGAAGGATACCAGGCCGAGCGCCGCCATGGTCAGCAAGCATCCAATCAAAAGACCGAACACCATGACTGTGATCGTGGACTGACTGATCCAGACAGAAGAGCGATAGACCCTTAATGGCAGGACGATCACGGTGTCGGACCGGATACGAAAATAGATATGTTTGGTTTCGCCGGGTGCCAGAGTTGTGGCCACAACAGGAAACCGATTTGCGATTTGATCCGGCCCGCGAACCCTGAATTGTCCGCCTGAAGCGCTTGTAATTGATCCGTCAGCGCTCTGCACGAACCAATCGATGCGGTCAAAGTGGGGGTATTTTGCGATCAGGCTGACAGGCAAAGCATGATCGCCCTTATGGTGCAGCGATAGCCGCCCCCAGACGGTCAGGTCGTAACCATCCAGCTTCGGCACTGACTGCTCTGGCGTCGAGAAAGCGGCGTCGAAACGCCCGTCGATAACATCCGAGAACGACGCCGTTGCCGGAATCTCAGTTGCCAGTTCAAGATGATCCGTCGTCACTTGCCAGGCGTCGGAGATGCCGCTCAATTCGACCGGATTTCGGTCTGCGGCGGCATCAAACTGGGTGATGATCATGGTCGCAAAAATTGCGGTGATGATTCGGGTCATCCACACTGCAAAAAGCGTATAGCGTTCCATACCATCCCCGTAAGTCACGCCTCTGCTTAGCGGGTTCCGATTGAAATCGCCTTCAGGTCATTCATACGATCTTGCGGGTTTTGGTTACGATTGATTAGGCCGCGCGCTGTTGGCAGCGCATCAGGCCAAGACCAGGCGGTAGTTGCGACGTGCTAGTCGCGGATCAATCCGCAGCGACTTGAAGCTCTCGGCTTCGAGCGATGTTAGCATGGAATCGGCGCGCTTTTTGTCTGACGGCATCATCAATTGATAGACATCCAGGGCGTCTTGCAGCCGCAGCAGCGAAAACGTGCGAGCCGCGATCATTCCGGCATGACCGCCTGTGGCAAAGGGAATCATGCCGAGCCCACGGGGCACTTCGGCCTTCGGTTCTGCGGTCAGGGCCCATTCATTGTAGCGCTCAATCGTCGCCGCCAGCACGGGCACATGTTCGTCCAGGGCATTTTTAAGGATCGGCAACAGCGTCATCGGGACATCATCATTTGGCAGCAGCTCGCCGTCTTGGCCGTCGCCAGCGATCACGCGCTCAACATAATCAGCTACTTTCGGCGCCGTGCGTTTCATATGCGCGCCGCTAAACTTGTCGCGATACTGATGTGCGTAGAGCGGCCCGATCAATGCAAAGTCGGCATAACTGGCGCGCGTGCCGAGCAGGTAAGGCAATTTTTCCAGATGCTTGGAGAAATTCGCGAGGAATTTCTCGTACGCCTTTTCCACGCCGGGCGCGGTTTCGGGTGTGATGCCAAGCATTGGGACAAAACTGCGAAATCTTTGCCCGACTTTCTTGCCGGCTTCATATTGTTCTTCAGGCGTACCATCTGGCGCGGCACTCTTGCCAAATTCGCCATAAATCCACTCTTCATTCTTGTTCCAGCGATAATGCATGGCCGGCAAGGTCATCCATTCATCTGCGAACAGTTGAATCAGGAACGTGACCAGCAATTGCAGCGGTGTGCCGGGCAAAGCCGTGCGCTCGCCCGCCGGACTTTCAAAATGGGCGATAATGTCGGCTGTGTCCTGCACGTACTCGCCATCCGGCGTTTTCAGGACAGGAATGACCGGCCAGCCAATGTTTGCAATGATTTCATCTTTCATCACTTGCGGCGTCGGCGCGATTTCGGTGAAGTCTACGCCTTTCCATCGCAAATAAGCGCGCGCCTTGCCCGTGAAGTAACTCATCTCGCTGCCAAAAAGCGTATAGCCCGTCATCTGTAGTCTCCTCAACACAACCGGGTCGCCCTTAATCTAAAAAAAAGCAAGCGTGATCGCCAATAAGTTTACCAAAAGCGAGGATTCCTTAACCCAATCGCGGCAATCCCATGAACATTGCAGATAACAAGGTAAAACGTCACGTTTCCGCCCGATTCTCCGCAGATAGAAACACGAGTTTGTAAAGGCGGCTCCGGGCCGCAAATCAGAAAGATTGGGACCCGCTTATGGAATCACAAGCGCTGGCTGACGTCCACACACAAGGCACCTTCTCGATGATCGAACTGCTGCTTGCCGCTGATCCAGTGGTAAAGGCGGTGCTGATCGCGCTCGTGATTGCGAGTATTTGGTCCTGGGCGGTCGTCGCTGAAAAATTGTTCGCGATTGGCGGTGCACGCAAGAAAGCGAACGAGTTTGAAGAAGCCTTCTGGAATGGTCGCGCAGACGATTACGACGTTCGTCCTGGCCAAAGCCCGAACAATGCAGGCGCCCGCCTGTTTGCCGCAATCTCACGCGAATGGCGCGACGCGAAGTCGATTTCCCCAACCGAGCATGGGGCGCTTGTCGCGCGCGCCGAACGCTCGCTGCGGGCAACGGTCGATCGCGAGGTCGGCAAGATTTCAAACGGAATCGGGGCGCTCGCGACGATTGGGTCGGCCTCTCCCTTTATCGGTCTGTTCGGCACGGTTTGGGGGATCATGAATGCGTTCCTCAATATCAGCGCCCAGGAAGATACCAGCCTCGCCGTGGTCGGCGGCCCGATCGCAGAAGCGCTGTTTGCGACCGGTCTCGGCCTGATCGCTGCGATCCCGGCCGTCATTTTCTACAATAAGTTCTCTGGCGATTTGAACCGTTACGCGGACACACTGGACGCCTTTAGTCAGGATCTGCTTGTTCGACTGTCTCGCCGCGCCAGTGATGGGCCTGTCTAATGGGTATGCAACTCGGATCCTCCAGCGCAAGACGCGGCCGCCGGGCCTTCAATGCCGAGATTAATGTCACGCCATTTGTCGACGTGATGCTGGTTCTACTGATCATTTTCATGATCACAGCGACCGCATTGCAGCGTGGGGTTGAGGTGAACTTGCCCAAGGCCGCGACGAGTAATCTGACCGTGCCTAAGACGACGCCGCTTTTGGTCACCGTCACACAAGACGCGAAAGTCTACATTTCCGAAACCGAGATCGAGCTTGATGAGCTGACTTCGAAACTGCTCGCGATTGCGGGCGAGGGCTATGAAGAGCGCATCTTCCTGCAAGGCGACACAAATGCCGCTTATGGCGAAGTGCTAGCGGTGATGACGCAGATGAAGAATGCCGGGTTCACCAATATTGCATTGGTGACGGATCCGAAGTCGCGCGTGGAAGGACCTGAATAATCCATGATCCGCGGCCTTCCTGCTTCCATTATTGTGCATGCTGCTGTCATCGGGGCGTCATATGTGACGTTCCCGTATTGGAGCACGAATACGCGCATTCTGGCGTCGGAGTTCGAGGCGGTTGATGTCAATTTTGCTGAGATTGGCGAGATCACGAATATCGCGCCACTGGTTGAGACGGAGCCCGAAGAGCCTGAAGAAGAAGCCGCGCCGGAAGAACCTGAAGAGATACCTGAGGACCCGGTAGAAGAAGAATTACCAGAGGCCGAGCAGGATGTGGCAGAAGCCGAAAGCGCGCCTCCGGAAGAAAACCCGGAAGATCTTTTGCCGGACTTTGAGCCGGAACAGCCTGAAGAAGAAGACGAACCTGAACCGGTGCCAGAGAAAGCGCCAGAGCCAGAGCCGCAGCGACCTCAAGATGATTTGATGGATTTTCTCAATCAGAGCGAGTCGACCTTCAAGAGCGAACGCGCGACGCAGCGCGAACGGCCAGAGCCGAAAGCGGTTCCGATCGAACCGAAGACCGCATTAGAAAATGCGCCAAAGCCGGTCGAGACTCGAAATCGCCAGGGCGCCGGTGAGCGCAATGCCAACACGGCGCGGCTCGAAGCCTTTGTCGATTCTCGAATTCGCAACGAGTGTTGGTCGGGCGTTGACGATTTGCCCAATCCCGAACGTTACAATGTCCATATGAATCTCAGATTGAACGAAGACGGCACGATTGCGGAGCTGTCCCTCGTTGATCCAAAGAGACGCCCAATCGGCAGTTCATTCATGGGCACCGCAGTGGACCGCGCATTACGAGCGGTTCGAAAATGTGAGCCATTCCGTTTGCCGTCTGATGAGTATGAGCTGTGGAAAGAAATCAATGTCTATTTAGGACTAGGATATGTCGATAAGTGATTTTGCGACCAGGAGTTGGACGATGTTTAAGAAACTGATTTGCGCGGCGATTGTCGGGCTTCTGGGCACTTGGTCCATGGCTGTGGCCCAATTGGAAGTGGTTGTAGATCGCGCGGATCTCAAACCCGTCCCCGTTGCGATCCCAAACTTTGAAGCGATCGGTGTCGATCCCGAGGTCGCCCAGACGATTAGCGATGTCATTCGCAATGATCTGGAATCGACCGGCCTGTTCACGATCACGCCGGAAGACGCGTACATCCAGAAAGACCTGAACATCGAAGTCGCGCCGCGTTTCGCGGACTGGAAAATTATCCAGACCGACGCGCTTGTCGTCGGCTCGGTCGAGCTGATTGAACGCGATGGCAACCAATTGATTCGCGGCTCCGTGCGGATGTGGGATGTCTATGGCGAAGAATTAATGCGGTTTGAGGATTCCAATGGTCGGCAGGTTTCAGGACGCCGTTTTACGACAACGCCTGAAGATATTCGCCGCATCGCTCACAAGATTTCCGACGCGATTTATAGCCGCCTCACCGGCGAGGATGGCTATTTTGATACGCGCATCGTCTATATCGGTGAAACCGGCCCAAAAAATGCGCGCGTGAAACGCCTCGCCATCATGGATGCCGACGGCGCGAATGTAAAATATCTCACCTCCGGCGCATTCACGGTGCTGACGCCGCGCTTTTCGCCGACGGCTCAGCAAATCACCTACATGTCCTATGAGGGCGGTATTCCGCGCGTCTATCTTTATGATTTGCGACGGGCCCGCCAGGAGGTGCTCGGTAATTTCCGCAATATGACCTTTGCGCCGCGTTTCTCTCGGGATGGCAACTCAGTGCTGCTGACACAGGCCACGAACGGCAATTCCGACATCTATCTGATGGATTTGCAGACGCGCCAAAGTCGCCGCCTGACCGACCACCCGGCAATTGATACATCGCCGTCAATGTCGCCGGATGGACGCGAGATCGTGTTCAATTCGGACCGGGGCGGCAGTCCACAGCTTTATGTCATGAATACCAATGGCACGCCGCGGACCTGCCCCTCCGGCGGCAGAGATGTCGCCTGTCGGATCACGTTCGGGTCGGGTCGCTACTCCACTCCCGTCTGGAGCCCACGCGGTGATTTGATCGCATTTACCAAGCAAAGTCGGGGTCGATTCCATATTGGCGTGATCGGGATAGATGGCCGGGGTGAGCGCTTGCTCACCGAATCATATCTCGATGAAGGGCCAGATTGGTCGCCAAATGGCCGGGTTATTACGTTTTTCCGGGAGCCTTCTCCTGGCGCGTCACCGACTTTGTGGTCAGTCGACCTAACCGGGCGAAATTTACGGCCATTGCTAACACCTACGGACGCTTCAGACCCGGCTTGGTCACCCTTGCTCGACTAAAATCGCCTGATTGCTTGCCTAAAAACTCAGTAATCTTCCCAAATCACGGAAAAAATGGGTATACGGGATCACGAAGTTGACATTATGTCGGCCTAACTGCACCCAATGCTAGCATAAGCAAGGAGAGAACAATGCGAAAGCTTATGATGACATCTGCATCGATTGCCGTCCTATTCGGTATCGCTGCATGTGCCAGCCAACCTGAACCCGAACCTGTTGTCGTTGCTGAGCCTGAACCAGAAGTGGTCCAGCCTGAGCCAGAGCCCGAACCAGAAGTGGTTGTGGTTGAAGAGGTCATTCCGACCGGGCCTGCTGAAGGGTCCCTGGAAGACTTCCAAGTCAATGTCGGCGATCGCGTCTATTTTGATCTCGACCAGTATCGTTTGAGCGCCGATGCCCAAGGCATTCTGCGTCGTCAGGCGGCTTGGTTGAGTTCATACCCGAACGTCAACATCCTCGTCGCAGGCAATTGCGATGAGCGCGGCACCCGCGAGTATAACCTCGCATTGGGTGAGCGTCGTGCCTCAGTCGTCAAGAATTACCTGGTCGACCTTGGTGTCGATCCAGCACGCGTTCAGACTGTGTCTTACGGTAAAGAGCGTCCATTGGCGCTTGGGTCTACGGAACAGTCCTGGGCTCAGAACCGTAATGGCTTCACACAGTTGATTTCTGGCGTTGTTGGCTAAGCGTTAACTGCACTTACTGCAATAGATTAGGCCGGGCGTCACATTTTGGCCCCGGCCTTTTCATATTTGATATTCAGTTCAAGACCTAAAACTGGAGCCGACTTGTTATGCTGCGAACATCTTTGATCTCTGCGATGGCCTGTATTGCGTTGATGTCCATGCCGGGCGCGGACGCGCAAGGACGCCAAGCAGATATCGTTCAAGGCGTGACCAGCGGCGAACTGGCGGCGACCGTCAACGAATTGCGTGTCAGCAATGCCGAGCTTCGCGCACGAATGACCGGAATTGAGTCCGACAAGGCGCGCCTGAACGGCAAGCTCGAGACGCTGGAATTCCTGCTTTCGGAAAGCCGTGACGAGATTAATCGCATGCAAAGCGATGATGCTGAGCTGGAACGACTGATCACGCGCCTCGAAGGTCGCCTTTCCGATCAGGAAAAAACCATTGCTGATCTCAATGAACGGCTCGTGGCCTTGCAACCGGAGCCAGCTTTTCTTTCAAACGGATCCGGCGATTCCTTTTCTAACCCGGCAGAGGGTGCGGGCGACCCTTCGACCGCGGATGTCGCGCAGCAGCTGGATGCCGCAACAGAGGCCGGCGCTGACATCGCATCGAGCGGACCAACCCGAATTGTGCGCCGGGTCGAAGCGCCAGACACTGCTGTGGTGGGTGCCGCTGCCACGCAACTCGGTCCGGACGGCCAACCTTTGCCGCAAGGGTCACTTGGCAGTTTGCCGGCGAGCTCACTTCCTGGCGATGCTGGCCCTCTTTTTGCCGAAGCCAAGTCACGCCTTTTGCGGTTTGATTACCCTGGTGCCGAACTCGCGTTCCGGTCGTTTTTGGGTCAGTTCAGCGACGACCCACAAGCTGGCGAAGCCCAATACTGGTTGGCCGAAGTGCTGTATCAGCAAGAGGCCTATCCTGAATCTGGGGCCGCTTACACTGACATGATCCGGACCTATCCGGATGATCCGCGCGCGCCTGAAGCCTTGGCCAAACTGGCGCGCTCGATGCGCCTGGTGGGCGATACAGAACAGGCGTGCAATGCGCTCAACCTGCTGCCGCAACGCTATCCGAATGCGTCTGGTGTGACCCGAAACCTGGCTGCGGGCGAACGCGTTCGCTCAGGTTGCGACAGCTAAGGTCCGTGGCGTTTGGGGCAGACTTTTCTGCGCTGATCAACAGGTTCAGTTCTGAATCTCATCAACCGATCGCGCTGGCCGTATCAGGCGGCAGCGATTCCTTAGCGTTGCTTTTGCTCTGTCGAGCTTGGGCGATAGAGGCAGATAGATCTCTTATCGTATTCACGGTGGATCATGGTTTGCGCGAGGAAGCTCGCATAGAAGCGCAGCGCGTATCCTCGCTATGCGATCGCTTTCAAATTCCGCACCGCACCCTGCAATGGACCACGCCCAAACCGTCTCAAAACGCGGCGCGACAAGCACGATATGCATTGATCGCAGAGGCTATGGCGGATGCAGGCGCACGCTGTCTGCTGACAGGGCACACATTGGATGACGTGGTTGAGACCGCGTTTATGCGCCGCCGCCGAGGTGTCCGTGGCGGTTTGACCGCCGGGCCAGGGCTTGCCGCACCTATGCCGGTTTGGCCAAAGGGGCGCGATATGACTTTGCTGCGCCCTTTGATTCACTCCCGGCGCAAGGCGCTGCGCGCTTTTCTGATTGAGCAGGGCGTATCGTGGACGGACGACCCGTCAAATCAGAATTTGAAGTTTGAACGCGTTCAGGTGCGCTCCTTTTTCGAGCGGCACCCAAACCTGCGCGAGGGCATCGTTCCGACGATCAGGGCGCTTCAGTCTGCGCGCTCAACTTTGGATATCACGACCGGACACGCGCTTGCTCAGGTAAGCGTTTCTTCGGATGGGTTGATCGAACTGCGCAGCGATATCGACGATCGCCGATTGCTGGGCCTGCTCGCCCGGATGGCCAGCGGGCGCGATCAAGACCCGCGCCATTCTGCGGTGGCGGAAATGGTCAACACACTGACTGAGCCGGGCGCGAGACAAACCCTTGGCGGGGCCTGGTTCCAGCGAACGCAGAACGGGTTCCTCATTGGCCGTGATCCAGCCAAATCGGAGATAGACGCCTCATCGGCCCTGTTCGATGGGCGCTATGCGCGCGATTCTGAGGCCGATTTTCCGAATGAAGGAGACACGTCATTTTTGGTCAGGCATGCGCGACCGCCGAGTTCCGCTTGGCGCGAAATCCTCTCTGATCGGATCGCGCATTTGCGTCTCTGCTTAGAGACACCTGATCACAGTCTGGGCATCGAATAGCGCTTGATCTCAGCGCGCCAATCACGGTTTATGAGCGCGACTATGCGGAAGGATTTGAAGACATGTCAGTGACCGGATGGGTCTATCTTGATGGCGCGTACATGGCTGCTGAAAATGCCCGCATTTCACCCTTCGATCGCGGCTTTCTATTCGCGCAGGCGGCGTATGAGGTCACCGCTGTCTACAATCGCAAACTGATCGACATTGATCCGCACTTAAGACGATTATCGAGGACTTTGGCGGGATTGGAGATTGAAGCTCCGGCTGTGGATCTCCGCGAAATCCACGCACAACTAATAGTGCGCAATGATTTGAACGAAGGCCTGATCTATCTCGTTCTTGCCATTAGGCTAATTACGGCTGCGGTAGAATATGTCGTCAAGCTCTATTGGTTTACCTATCATCGAGATAATAGCAATCTTGAGC
>JBCCDZ010000058.1:0-12625 GCA_039030525.1 Pseudomonadota bacterium
GGCGACACCATGACGACACCACCATCCAGGGGCGTCTCGGAAAGCCACCTTGTGCTTTGCGTATAGCTCAGGGGTCGAAACTGCGTTCGGCCATCATCAAAAGACGGGCGCAGCGCCGGCGAGACGAATATACTCTCCGCAAGCGCGGATGGATGCAGACCTGCCCAGTCGGTTGCATTCACACCAGGAATCCAGATCCCCAAAAACGTCAGACCGGCTGCCAGATCGGGAGCCTGTTGAAAGGCATCCGCGGCGGCCAGCGGTTCGCCGCTGCACCCGGCGACATAAATTCGGGCCTTCTCCGGCAGCGAATGCCGATAGCGCGCAAGGGCTTCTGAGACGGATAAAAGCTTCATTTTTTGACCGGTGACGTAAGTTTCGGGTTCACTCAACCACAAACTTTGTGTAAGCACCAGAATATGTCCGGACAAATTTCTGAAACCCCAGTTTTGACAGAGCTTTCAGAGCGGCTTTTGCAGCCCGTCAACGGGCGCGACTTGCATCGGGCGCGCTGGCATTTGCTGGATTGGGTTGGATGTGCTGTCGCCGGCTCGAAAGAACCGGCCGGTATCATTCTTCGACAGACCTCTACCGCTGATGGAAGCGGAACCGCCTTTGTCTGGGGCGGGCTCGGTAACATTCTCGAAATGGATGATGTCGATAAACGCGCGCTCTTACATCCAGGACCAAGTATTGTTCCAGCGGCTTTGGCGATGGCAGAAACCCGTGAAACAGGGCTGCCTGACGTTTTGGCCGCAATCGTTCGGGGGTATGAAGCGACCATTCGCCTGGGACGCGCGGTCGGGCCGGCTCATTACGCGCTCTGGCATTCTACTGGCACGTGCGGCGCGATTGGTGCTGCGGTCGCGAGCGCGCATTTGCTAGAGTTGGATACAGCCGAGACGGCACACGCTATGGCATTGGCCGTGAGTCAGGCCGCCGGTTTGTGGCATACGCGCCATGATGCTGAGAGCATGGGTAAGCAATTACACACCGCGGCAGCTGCGCGCGCCGGTTTGGATGCCGCGCAATTGGCGCAGCTTGGCTTTCATGGCCCGCGCGCCATCCTCGAAGGCGAGCAGGGTTTCTTCCAAGCTATGTGTCCTGACGGGAACCCCAATCAGGTTTTATCCCATCAGACCGACTGGATGATCCATGATGTCAGCTTCAAGCCCTGGCCGGCCTGCCGCCATGCGCATGCGGTCATTGATGCAGCACTTGAGTTGAGGGATCAGATCGCTGTGGCGCAGGTTGATCGCATCACGGTGCGAACGTATTCGGATGCGCTGAAGTTTTGCGATCGTCCATCGCCGCAAACGGTCATAGAGGCGAAATTCTCGCTTCAGCATTCCGTTGCAACAACCCTGCTGCATGGCGCGCCCGAACTGACAGATTTCAGCGCCGAGGCCATTCAAGATCCTGATGTATCGGCACTGCGCGAAAAAGTGCATGTCGAAATTGGCCAACGATATGAAGATCAATATCCGGCGCGATTTGGCGCGGAGGTCTCTGTGGATGGAACGACGAGCCTTGTCGAGGATGCCTTGGGCGATCCGGAGAACCCGGTCAGTGAAGACCAGATTCGTCAGAAAGCACATAAGCTGATGATGGCAGGCGGCATGACCCAGGACGCAACAGAAAAGCTCAGCGACATGGTGATGAGCGGCGAAGCGGGTATAGACCGATTGATGACCCAGCTGCGAGAGGGTTTGGCATGACCGATATGATAGACGCTTTCGTTCAGCATGGCCTGGAAACTGAGTTTCAACACCTCCCCATGGCGGCCGTGCGAGCGGTGAAAACCTTTGCGCTCGACACGATCGGGGTCGGCATTGCCGGCGCTGCAGTGCCACTGACCAAATCTGTGCGCGCCTCGGCATCGGCTTGGGCCGGTGCGGGGCAGGCGCATGTCTGGGGGGCGGGTCGGCTTGCAACGACACCCGCAAATGCGGCTTTTATCAATGGATTTCAGATCCACTGTCAGGAATATGACTGCGTTCACGAGCCCGCTGTCGTGCACCCTCTGGCGACGATTCTAGCAGCTTTGATGGCAGAGTGTGATGCGCGCGGAGATGTCAGCGGCGAAGCGTTTACAGTGGCATTGGCCGTAGCCGTTGATCTCGCGGCTGGCATCGGGGTCAGCGTCACCAGTCCGATCAAATTCTTCCGCCCGGCCAATGCCGGGATATTTGGCGCAACGCTTGGCATCGCGCGGTTGCGTGGCTTGTCCGCCGAGCAGACCAAGGATGCGCTTGGCTATGCGCTGGCTTTCAATGCCGGGACCATGCAAGCGCATGTTGAAGGCAAACCAGCTTTGCCCATTCAGATCGGTAATGCTGCGCGCGGCGCCATCATGGCATGCGACTTGGCTGAGAATGACATGCCGGGGCCGCATGATAGTCTGGAAGGTCCGTTTGGCTATTTCGCGCTGTTCGAAGATGAAGCCGATCCGACTGCCGTGATTGCATCTCTCGGTCAGACCTGGCGCATTGCGGAAGTCAGTCATAAACCGTTCCCAACGGGTCGGGCTGCGCAAGGCGGCATCGTTCTGATGCAGAAACTACGCGCGCTCGGTGTTCGCGCAGAAGCGATTGAGGCGCTCACCCTCACGGCACCGCCGCTCATTTATCGCCTCGTTGGCCGACCGCTGGTGCCCGACATGGCGGTGAATTATGCACGGCTCTGTTTTCAGTATTCTGGTGCCGTTGCACTACGCACGGGGCATGTCGGGTTGGCAGACTTTGGCGATCAAAATTTGCGCGATCCCGCAACGCTAGACCTGGGGCACAGGATCCAAGTCATTGATGATGGCTCGCCGGACCCGGCTGCATTCACGCCGCAAATTGCTGTCGCGCGCTTAAAGGATGGGCGCGAAATTGAAGCGCGGATCGATACGCTCTACGGCGCGCCGAGCGATCCCATGAGTCAGCAGGCGCACCTTGATAAATTCCACAGCTGTGTGGCGTTTGGTTTCGGACAAGACCAGCCGAAAATTGCCAACAAGCTGATTGAGCTCACAGAAAACCTTGAGGCGCTGCCGGATGTTTCCGTTATCAGCCGTCTCGCCGCTGGATTGGAGACCTGATCATGGCAGGACAGCACCACACCTATTTCAACAGCGTCGATTGGGCCGCCTTGCAAAAGGATCACCCGATTGGAGATGACTTTCTTGCTTTCGCCAAGCGCAGCCAAGATGAGATACGGGCACATCAGGACGTTCTATTCGCGCGCTGCGTCGCGCGGGCCTGGCAAACGCCGTTCTACCAAAGGCTCTGGGGTGAAGCTGGCGTTGAACCCGGCGACATTAAAGGCTTGGAAACACTGCCGCAGCTGCCTGTGTTCGATAAGTCGGACATCATGGACAGTATTGCAAGAACACCGCCGCTTGGTGATTTTGCGGGGTTCGAGAGCTATCCGGAAGGGCGTCCTCCGGTGATCATGCATACAACCTCCGGAACAACTGGAACGCCGCAAGTGCTGTTATTTGGAGCAAAGAGCCGCGAAGCCCAAAACCTGTTGCTTGGCCGGTTGTATCGCTTTCAGGGGTTGCGGCCAGACGATGTCGTCCACTCTGTTTATGGCCACGGCATGATCAATGGCGGGCATTATGTCCGCGAAAGCGTCATCCATTGGACAAGTGCGATCTTCATGTCGGCTGGCACCGGCGTCGAAACGCGGTCAGCGCGCCAGGTTGAATTGATGCGGGACTTTGGTGCGACCGTGATTGTTGGCTTCGCGGACTATATCAAGAAACTGGCTCGGGTCGCGGTGGAACAAGGCATTGATCCGGTGAAGGATCTCAAAATCAGAATGGTGTCTGGTCATCTTGGCCGCGAAGACAAACAAAGCCTGTCAGACAGTTGGGGCGGTGTTGAGTGTTTCGATTGGTATGGCGTCGGCGACACAGGCTGTATTGCTGGCGAGGGGCCAGATCGCGACGGTCTTTATGTCATGGAAGACGCGCAGTTCCTGGAAGTCTGCGATATTGAGTCAGGTCGACCCGTTGCGGATGGCGAGCAGGGCGACATGGTCTGCACCTGTCTGTACAAAGACGATATCTATCCGATCATTCGTTTCAATACCCATGACGTCACCAAGGTGAAGACCGGGGCGTCTTCCCTCGGCGTGAATTTCAAGCGGATTGAGGGCTTTCTCGGTCGCTCCGACAATATGGTGAAGATTCGTGGCATCAATATTTTCCCGCAGGCCATGGGACCGCTTCTCGAAGAAGTCAGTAGTTTTGCGGGCGAATTCATCTGCAAGGCAGAACGAGACGCGGCGGGACGTGATGAGTTCATCGTTTGCGCCGAAGTGACTGGCCCTGCGAATGAGAGCGAGGTCGCAAAATACAAAGCGCTTCTCAAGCAAAAGATTGGCATAGATTGCGGTGTCGAACTCTCCGCACCAGGTGGTCTCGCTGACCTCACGCAGACTGAAGTGCGGCAGAAGCCCATTCGCTTGATTGATGAGCGGTTCAAGTGATGCGCCCGGATTATCGCGCCCGAATTGAGCGATTGAACCCGAAGCTCAATGCCTTTGTCGACCAGACGACTGAACCACAAGGAGATGGGCTGGCCTGGGCCGCGAAATCGAATATCGCGGTGAAGGGTTTGCCTCTGACCGCTGGTTGCGAGGCGTATCGCAATCGCATCGCTGCACAGGATGCGGACGTCATATCTCGCATTCGCGCGGCGGGCGGAAGCGTTCTGGGTACGGTGAATATGCATGAAGGCGCACTGGGTGCGACGACAGATAATCAGGCATATGGGCGCACGCAAAACCCCCGGGCTGATGGCATTACACCCGGCGGGTCGTCAGGTGGCTCTGGCGCTGCCGTTGCGGCAGGTCTTTGCGATATCGCCTTGGGAACGGATACGATGGGGAGCGTCAGAATTCCGGCCGCCTATTGCGGCGTGCAAGGGCATAAGCCGACGACAGGGATCGTTCCGGATGCAGGCGTGGTGCCGCTGTCGACAACGCTGGACCATGTCGGGCCGCTGGCACGCACTGTTGAGACTCTGTGGCAGGCGATGCACGTCTTGGCGGATTGGGGGGCGCCCACACCGCTCACACTTTCGCCTTTGCAGGGCGTGAAAATCGGTGTCTGGAACGGCGCTGCCGATGTCACGCTGACACCCGCCGTAAAGACCGGTTTCTCACAGGCGATTGCCAAAGTTGCTGACATCGCGCGTCTGCAAGATTTCGCACCGCCTGCGTATGACTATTCGAAATCGCGCCGTGCCGGCCTGGTTGTATCCGAAGTTGAAGGTGCGAAAGAACACGGTGTGACTGAGGATGGCGCTCGCCCAGACGGCTTGAGCGATACGTTTTACAGCTTGCTCCACTGGGGTATTCGTCAGTCGCCGGAAAAAGTCGAGGCGGCGTACCAGCACGTTCGCGATGTCCATGCCGCGGCGGCGCAGGTGTGGGACCAGGTCGACTTCATAGTCTCGCCCACGGCGCCGCAAGAGGCATTCAGCTTTGCCGCTGACGTGCCGGCCAATCAGGCTGACTTCACGGCATGGGCCGATTTTGCGCGCCTACCCGCCACTGCCGTGTTCACCGGGTTGAGTGAGAATGGATTGCCGCTTTCACTGCAAGTGATCGGGCCAGAAGGACGCGATCGCGAAACGCTGCAGATTGCTGCTGCACTGGAAGACGTGTTCGGTAAGCCGCCATTGCCGCCGGGTTATGACTGGTGACTATTTGAACGTGAAGTTCGGCGCGCGCTTTTCCAGAAAGGCTTTATATCCGTCCTGGAAATCTTCATTCGAGAAGCCTTGAAGAAATAAGTCTACTGCGCCTGGATCCGCGTCCGTCCATCCCGATTGCAAGCCTTTGATCATTTGCTTGGTCGCGCGTGTGGACCATTGGGAAATGCCGGCGATGTCTGAGGCAAAATCTCGAGCCGCGTCCAGCGCTTTTCCATCTTCGGACAACCGGTCGATCAACTTCATCTCCCTGGCTTCGGTCGCTGCAAAGATTCGCCCTGTGAACAAAATGTCTTTCGTTGCGCCGGGGCCGATAGCTTCCAGAAGGCGCCGCGTGTCACCCGCCGGATACACGAGACCGAGCTTGCCGGGCGTCACACCAAACTTCGATCGTGAACTGGCGACGCGCAGATCGCAGGCCATGGCGAGGCTCACGCCGCCGCCCACGCAAGCGCCTTCAATCGCGGCCAGGGTCGGTTTCGGACAGGCTTCCACCGCGTTCAGCGCTGCGGCGATTGTGTTGCCTGCCGCCTTGGCAGTTTCTTTTGTGGCATAAGTCTGCTCGAACTCAGAGATGTCAGCCCCGGCAGCAAACGCGCCTGCGTCACCGCCATGAATGATCAGAACTTTGACATCATCCCTTGCGATCGCGTCGTCGACCAGTGCTGGAATGGCCGCCCACATATCGACCGACAGCGCGTTGCGCTTTTCAGGCTTATTGAGAACGATTTCAGCGAGTGGCGGTGCGATGTCTAGGCGAATGGCAGCGGTCAATTGGCGTCCTCGGCAAACGCTCCGATGGGAGCAGGTGTGCCTGTATTGGCAATTAAGGCCTTGCGACGCAAGAAGCGTTGGAAGCCGGCTGGGCCCATTCGGCTGCCGCCCATGCCTGAAAGTTTGAAACTGTGTTTCTCGGCTTCATGAAAGAGCGCGGTGAGGGCCGCATCGTTCAGAGACACGCCGCCTGCCTCAATCTGACGCCCAACGGCTTCGGCTTCTTCGAGCGTGCCGGCGAACACAGCGGCAGAGAGACCGAACTCGGTATCATTGGCCAAGGCAATGGCCTCTTCGACAGTGCTGAATGCCATGACGGGCAGGAGCGGCCCGAACGTCTCGTCGCGCATCACGTCCATCTGATGCGTGGCGCCGGCCAGAATTGTTGGCAGCAACCATTTCCCGCCGCCGTGATTTTCAACTCTGCCACCGCTCATGATGCGCGCGCCTTTGGCAACGGCATCATCGATATGCGCTTGCAGGGTCGCTGCCTGTTTGTCGAATATGATTGGGCCAAGGTGTCCGCGGCCAATGTCGGGCCAGTTCAATTCAACGGTTTGGGCTTTTGCGGCCAGCTGTTTCAGGAAAGCATCATGAATAGACTCGGCGACATAAATGCGTTCGATCGACTGGCACGCCTGACCGGTCGACAAGACGGAGCCGCGCAACGCCGCATCCGTTGCTTTATCGAGATCCGCGCTTTCCAAAATGATGAGCGGATCTTTTCCGCCCAATTCGAGAAAGGAAGGGATCATATTGCCCGCCGCGGCTGCGGCGACTTTGCGTCCGGTTGCGACCGACCCGGTAAAGCAAACCGCGTCGACATGATCGATCAATGCACCGCCCGTGGCGCCATCACCCTGAACGAAGGTCAATACATCGCTGAGCCCGGCCTCCTTGATGGCCGCCATGACCGGGTCGACAAATCGTGGTGTGACTTCGGAGGGTTTGATCATCACCGTACACCCCGCAAGCAAGGCAGGGATTGTATCAATCATGCTCAGGGTCAGAGGGAAGTTCCAGGGACTGATCACGCCAACCAGCGAATATGGCACAAATTGTGGGGCATGCCGGATAGCTGCATTCGTGCGGCCTTCCGTCCAACCTTCGGGTAGGAGATGCGGCGCTTGGGCAAGCCAACCAAAAATAGCCCCAATCACGCCATCAACTTCACGCGCTGCGATGGCACGGCGACCTGTATCGATGCTCAACCGCGCAGCGATTTCCGCATGGTGGCGTGTCAGGGCATCAGAGAGCTCGCCGAGCTTTGCCATCCGGCCATCAAGTCCGAGCGCCTGCCAGTCCTGTCCGGCGGCGCGCAAGCGGTTGCTGGCTCTTTCAATATCATCTCGGCTTGTCGCTTCGAAGCGATAATCGAGTTCGCCGGTGCGGGGATCCCGCGCTTCCAAAACGCTCATGCTCAGCCGAGCCCCAATGAGCCAGGATTAACGATACCTTTTTCGTCGACAGCGTTCTTGATAGCTTCGAGCAGTTTCCAGGTCGCTTCTTCTCGGCCTTCCTTATACGGATATGTCCGTCCGATTTGAAAATGCGCGCCGCCGCGTTTGCTGAACACGTCAAGCACGATCTGCCGCGCTTTTTCAACCACAGCCGTAGCATCCGGATTGGCGTCATGGCGCTTGATCTTCTTCATCCATTCATCGCCGACCGTGTGTTCGTGGATCGGCCAGACTTCTTCCGGCCACAGGAAGACAGGCTCGATCAGATAGCCAGTTGTCCCAAGACTGGTGATCAGGAAGCCGGTCAGGATGTCATGTTTTTCGAGGTCGTCCGCCATCGCTTCAAAACCCGCTTCAATTTCAGCCCAGGTGGCCGGACCTTCTGAGGTGGGCACGATGCCATGGATCGGGACCCAGCGCTCGCCTTGTGGTCCGAGAATATTATTCATCGGTCCAAACGGATTGGCGCGAATGATTTTCGGGATCGAGTTTTCGATTTCCTTGCCGCCCAATTTGGCCACAATGTCCTTCAGGATCTGGATGTCTTCTTTCACCCCGGTCGCTGAGCGTCCCTCGACGCAGACGTGAAGGGAATAGTCTACCTCGTCCATAAAGCCGCGGCCGGCCAGGGCGACTTTTGCGCCTTCCTTCAGCCCTTTCAGAAACGAGCCTTGGCTCTTCATCACATTGGTCAAGGCTTTGGCGTCCGAGACCAGATTGGCACGGGCCAGGCGCACGCGCGTGAGGTTCGGGTCAAAGCCAAAGATTTCGCTCGCAATATCCTCGCGCATCATTTGCGCCATAGCTTCAGCGCACGCGTCTCGAGAGCTAAACTCGAAACTGGCTGTTTCTTCGGCTTTCGGCAGCGGGATCAATCGGAATGTCGCTTCAGCCTTGTAGCCGAGCGCACCTGCATCGCCGCAGAACAAGCCGGTAAGATCGGGTCCATAATAACGCCAGAACGGTTTACCATTCTTGGTTCCGCCGGTGCCGGTACGTACCAGGGTGCCATCAGCCAAGACAACACTGATTGAGAGCAGGCTCTCGCCGGTCGTGCCATATTTGCCAGCGCCGAAAAAGGCATTGTTCTGGGACAGGCCGCCGCCAATGGTCGAGCCAATGCCGGACAAGGGGCCCCAGAACGGGGTGCGGACGCCATGCGGCTTCAGCGCTTCATAAAGTTGCGCCCAGGTCACGCCTGCCTGGACGGTGACATACATGTCTTCGGTATTGATTTCGACGACCTGGTTCAGCTTTGACATGTCGAGAATGCCGACATTTTCGCGATCGGGCGTATAGCCCTTGGTATAGGAATAGCCACCACCACGGGGATTGAGCGAGATACCGCGTTCATGCGCGGCACGCACGGCTTGCTGCATCTCTTCGAGTGAGGTTGGGGCGGCGACAAAGGCAGCAGTGTTGCCTTTCGCCCAGATATCCTGGCTCATGAATTCACGATGCGCCGGATCGTCTTTTAACCCGTCTTCGCCAAGCTGTTGCTTGAGGACGCCAGAAAGGTCGGAAGCGGATTTGATATCGTCAGGCATGAGTCAAAATCTCCTAGAATGAGGTCGGCGTCCAGAGGCCGAGAAAAGCAGCAATGAGAAGCAGTGCCCATATGCCCATGACCAGCGGTCGTGCGCGGTTCAGGGTTTGAGCGAGATCGGCTTCGGCAGCGTTGGATTGGTCGCCAGTTAGCCCCATCAGAGCGGGGCCAAGCGGTTTCAGAACGATACGGATATATAGTCCAAGGGCCACGCAACCGGCCAGTGCCAGCATTTTCAGGGCAATGAAGACAGGAAGAGTGATGGTTCCCATGAGGCCGCCAATCGCCGCCCCTGATAGAATGATGATCAAAGCGTACCGGATCCAGCCATCTACCGTTTTCAATCGTCCGGGGGCTCCGGAATGATCAAGATGTAGCTTCCAGGCGATCGCAAGCCAGATGATCGATGCGATCACAATCGCAATAACAATTGGCCAACCGAGGCTGAGCCAGCCTTTGCTTTCCGCCAAAAGCATCCCGGTCGGCAGCGCCAGGATCAGGGCCGTCCGCGGGGCCATATCGACATCGCCAACAATTTTTGCTGCCATCAGGCGACGGTCCGCACTGACATCAGGTCGCGTCAGATAATGACTGCTATAGAAAGCCCCCAGGTCTCCGCCTAACCAATAGACAAAGACCAGCGCATGAATGAGTGCAAACAGGGCCTGATCGAGCACGCCAATTCCTCCAGATCTAAATGATATATCATTTAAATCGCGCCTGGCGAGGGGCAGATTGTCACTTTTCGGTGGTCCAGTCGGTTTCGGCCGCATTGCTGCGGTTCAGCCGCATATGATATTCGAACCGATCCGCGCGATAATGCGCGGTGATATCCTGCACAGGGCGACCTTTCGCATCCTTCATAACGCGGTGAATCCGTAACAGCGGTGAGCCGGGCGCGACCCCCAGATTTGCAGCCACGGCGGGCTCTGCCGCGGTCGCTGTGATGGTTTGCTCGGCTTCGACTGGGGCATGACCCGCTTGTTCGAGGAGCTTGATCAGCGACTCTGTTGCCAGCTGCGCATCGTCATAGCCTTCAGAAACATCATACGGAATATAGGTGACGAGATAGGAGAAAGGTTCGCCATCCAGTCGTCTCAGGCGCACAATGCGCTGAACGCTGGTAATCTTGTCCGAAAGCTCCAGAGCTTCGGAGATAGCAGGGCTGGCCGTGCCGACCGTGCAATCAAGCAATTGCACCTCGGTTTCGACGCCCATCCGCGTCAGACCATCGATCATGGTCTCGAAGCTGCCTTTGACGGTCGGTGCGGCGACATCGTATATCACCACCGTACCGATGCCGCGTTGTCGGCGAACCAGGCCTGCGACGGCCAGTTCATTCATGGCGCGCTTTACCGTAATCCGCGAAACGCCGAGGGCCTGGGTCAGGTCCTGCTCAGCGGGCAGGCGGTCATTCAGCGCCATTGTGCCATCCATGATCCGCGCGCGCAGCAAGTCATAGATCTGCTGGTAAAGCGGAATGCCTGCCGCTTCATCGATATTGGCAGGTGTGAATTTCATCGTTGCTGTGTCAGGCATAGGTCAGGTCCATCAACTTTCAGTATGGTCTATCGCTCTTGGCTGCAAACTCCAAGCCACCAGAGGTTTTCATCGCCTGCGACCGAGTTTCCGATTGATCCAGACTGCCACAAAGGCATAAAGATATATCAAATGAAATCTGGAGGATTCGATGATCCGATCTTTATCTGTGTCTGCGCTTTCTGCGCTTGTCCTGACCGCTTGCGCCACGACATATGCCGAGACCAATGAGGCGGCAGCCGTGCCTGAAGTCGCGAAATACTCTGACGTGCTGAAGGCCTGGGTTGATGCGCGCGCTGGAACAGGCGACCCTGTCCACTGGATTTCAGAAGGCGGAATCTACGCCTATCCATCCGGCGAGAAACTGTTCGGAATGGTCGGATTTGATAGTTCCACAGTCATCTGGCCGGACACGCCTGGTGACAAAGTCGTTCACCTGACGCGAAAGACCTTCGCCTATACCGACGCTGAAACTGGCGAAGTGCTGACCGAGTATAATGGACAAACCGTCCAGCCGATTGCTTATCCGTATCAGATGATCGAATACCGGTATGAGAATGGTCGGATCTATGGCGATGTCACGCAAGGCACCGGGGATCGCGTGCAGAAAATCATTTCAGAGGATGGCATTGCGGCGCGCAAGATGGGCGATAGCTGGGCGTTTACCGCCGCGGTATTCCTGGATTTCCCGCTTCCGACAGGCGGGCAATATCAGGCCTGGGAAAACTATGACTTTTTTATCCACCCAGAAGGCAGCGTCGAGGAACCTCATCAGATGAGTTGGCAACGCTATGGCGCTCTTCCAGCTTGGGCTGGCGGCGAGCAGGCGATTTATCACCTATTGAATCATCGCGTGGAGAGCACAGACGAGTTTCCGCCAGCATTGCTCGCATGGGCCCAGGAGAATAAGCCACAATGGCTGTCACCGCCCGCAGACCTGGCTGAAATCGAAGCGATTCAAAAAGGTGATCCCGCCACCGGGTTTGGGGGCTAGCCGACGGTCGGGTGGTCGAATTCAATCAACTCGTACCACGTCGCCATATAGCCGCCGACACCGCCCTGAATGAAAATAAAATCATCCTGGGTCACCCACATGTCATAGGCAGGGTGTTGGGTCCCACCCATGCCGGGGCCTTCATCATCGACATAGCGGAAATGGAAACAGTCAAACGTTCCAGCTTCAACCGTGACAGTCTCGTCGCCGACATATTCGAGGCCGATATTCACTTCGGACGTGATTGGCGGTGTCGCTCCGCGATGGTCTGGCGAGGGTAGGAAAACTCTTACATTTCGGCGCGTTGGGCCATTCGAACGATCAATCACGCGGCACATTTGTGCATCGCCGATAATCGGATGTGTGCCAAAGCCATCGAACGGACCTTCTGTCTCCAGACGTTGAGAAAGGCGCCCGATCGAAGGGCCATAGCTTTCGCATTCAATTGATCCAGAGCGGTTCTCATCGAGATTGAACTTGAACCAGCCCGAGCCCATAAACTCATCGCCAACGGTGAGGCGGACATGACAATCCATTGGATTGAAATCCGCATCGGTTGAATACACGATGTCGCGCATCACGGTTGGGTCGGGATCATGAA
>JBCCDZ010000059.1:0-12388 GCA_039030525.1 Pseudomonadota bacterium
AATGTCGCAGCTGCCTAAGATTCTCCCAGTTGCGAATAATTCTCATTTATGACAAACAAGCTGCATGACTCATCGTACGAAACTTGTTGCCAGCCTTTGTCTGCTCGTTGGAGCAGTCGCGGCCTGTTCAAATCCAAGCACCCCGACCGAAACGGAAACGGCCGCCGAACCGGAGCGCGTGCTGACGCTTTACAGTTCACGTCATTATGATTCTGACAAAGCGCTTTATGCCATGTTCGAAGAAGAAACCGGCGTCACGCTAGCTGTGCGGGAAGCCGGTGCCAGTCAATTGCTGGAAACGATGAAAGCCGAGGGCGATCAAAGCCCGGCAGATATCGTACTCGCAGCTGACGCTGGCAGCCTTTGGCGGTTCAAGGATGCAGGTCTCACCCAGGCACTCGAAAGCGATACGCTGGAGACGCTGATCCCGGCCAATTATCGTGCCGCCGATGGGCACTGGTACGGCGTCGCGCGTCGTATGCGGGGCATCGCTTATGACCCGACACGCTGGGATGCAGAACAATTGGCATTGTGGCCTAATCTCGCAATGGACGACAAGGCAGGAGAAATCTGCGTGCGCTCATCTTCGAACATCTACAATCTCTCCTTGATGGGCGAATTGATCCATCGCCTCGGGTCCGAAGCGGCCCAGGACTGGGCAACTGCAATCGTCGGAAACATGGCGCGCAATCCGCAAGGCGGTGACACGGACCAGATTCGAGCCATTGCCGCGGGCGAGTGTTCGATCGCCATCGTCAACCACTACTACTGGGTGCGTCTCGGCGCCAGCGATAGCG
This sequence comes from Pseudomonadota bacterium, assembly GCA_039030525.1. Taxonomy (GTDB): domain Bacteria; phylum Pseudomonadota; class Alphaproteobacteria; order Caulobacterales; family Hyphomonadaceae; genus Henriciella. Next base: position 798 of record JBCCDZ010000059.1, read on the forward strand.
AAGCTGATCAGCAAGTGGCGGCGTCGACCGCTTTCCTATTCCCAGAATTCTCGGAAGGGTCTGGCTCGCATGTGAACATTACCGGCGCCGCGGTGACCGCAAGCGCGGATGATCTCGCTTTGGCGGAAGAATTCCTGACCTTCTTGCTGACAGAGACTGGACAGTCTTACCTGACGCGCGAAACCAAGGAATTGCCGCTGATTGATGGCGCCCCGCTACCTGACGGTGTCGACGCGCTGCCGGCATTCACGCCATCCGATACGGCACTTGATATTTATGGAGAGAACCAGGCTGAAGCCCAGCGCCTGTTCGACCTGGCCGGTTGGAACTAAGCGCTCTCGCGGCTTAGACCGACATCATGCCGCGCGCATTACCTCCTCTTTCCGCAATCCCGCCAATACTCCTCGTGGTCTTGGTGGGATTGCCCGTTTTCATGGCGCTTTATGCGGGCGTTGCAGCGGGCGATGGCGCAACGTGGGACCATATCCTGCAGCACCGCTTGGCCCCGTATACGCTAACGACCCTGCTCACCCTGCTGATCGCCGCTATAATTATGCTCGGACTGGCGGTGCCCGCCGCCTGGGTGATCAGTCAATATGAGTTTCCGTGCCGCAACGTATTCAGCTGGGCGCTGATCCTACCCCTCGCCATGCCCGGCTATGTCATGGCCTATGCCTGGGCCGATTTGATGGGCGTGGCTGGACCGCTGCAATCGCAGTTACGAACGCTGACCGGCCTGTCCGCACGCGACTATTGGTTCCCGAACCTGTTCAGCGTGCCAGGCTTGGCTTTCATTCTTGGGTCGACCTTATTTCCTTATGTCTACATCACCGCGCGGGCGGCCTTTTCGATGCAATCCCTGGCCACGCTTGAAGCAGCGCGCAGCCTTGGCGCCCGGCCCTTGGATCTGTTCTGGCGAGTCGCGCTGCCCGTTGCCTTGCCAGCTATTCTAGGTGGCCTTTGTCTGGCATTGATGGAAGCCGCTGCTGATTATGGCGCGGCTGACTTTCTGGGCGTTCAGACCCTCGGGGTTGGCATTGTTCGATCTTGGACCTCGTACGGCGAACCCAATACGGCAGCGCGGCTGGCTCTGATGCTGGTCCTCATTGCCGGTACCTTACTCATCGCCGCGCGGCTCTATCAGGGTGGCAAAGGCCTGCAGCAGACCAGTTCGCGATGGCTGACGCCCCGCCGCACGCCCTTACCGCGCACCATCGCAACGATCGCCACGGCGCTTTGTAGTCTTGTCCTGTTGGTGTGTTTCGCCGCCCCGATCGCGCGCCTGCTCTGGTTGGCTCTAGAGACCAATGCCCAAAGTGTCGATTTGCTGCCTTTGCTCCGCGCAACCCTGGCGCTTGGCGCCCTCGGAACCGGCGCTGCCTTTATTGCTGCTTTGGTGTTTACGCTCGCAGCGAAGCGGAGCGCCTTTCTGCGCATGGCCACACGCCTGATTGCGGCGGCGGGATATGCCGCGCCTGGCGCCGTCCTCGGGCTCGGCGCGCTATTCATTCTGCGGGAAACGGGTCAACCGCTCGCCGGTCCGGTTGCGATTGCGCTTCTTGTCTGGATTTATGTCAGCCGGTTCACGTCGGCGGGGGTCGAACCGATGCAAGCGACGCTGGACCGCTTACCCAGAAATCTCGACAACGCGGCACAGAGCCTTGGCAGCAAAGGCATTCGCCAATTCTTCCGGATCGATTTGCCGCTGCTGGCGCCTGGTGCGTTGGCCGCTGGACTCATCCTGTTTGTGGAAATCCTGAAAGAGCTTCCCGCCACGCTTATGCTGCGTCCGTTTGGCTGGGATACTTTGGCCGTCAAAGCGCACGCGTATGCGACAGATGAACGTTTGGCGCAGGCGACCCTGCCCTCTTTACTGATTGTTCTATCGGGATTGCTGCCGGTCTTATTGCTTTCTTGGCGTCTTGGTGCGACGGAGCGATCATAGATTATGGCCTCCATTCACGCGCTCATTGCAGATCAAGTCAGCCGGTCCTTTGGCGCCGTAACGGCGGTCCATTCCGCATCGCTGTCACTGACCCCAGGCGAAATCACCGCGCTGATTGGCCCCTCCGGTTCTGGCAAGACAACATTCTTGCGGCTGCTCGCCGGAATGGAACGTCCGGATGCAGGCGAGATCCTCTCCGGCGATACGATTCTGGCCAATCCGGCGCGCCACGTCCCGATCGAGAAGCGGAAAATCGGCCTGGTCTTCCAGGACTTTGCTTTATTTCCGAACATGACCGTCCTGCAGAATGTGATGTTCGGGCTGCGCGATCTTGCAAAACCTGAGCGCGTCCAGACGGCGGAAACCTGGATCAATCAGCTTGGCCTCTCGCATCGCCGGGACGCTTATCCACATCATCTCTCTGGCGGTGAACAACAACGCACAGCAATTGCGCGGGCGTTGGCGCCCAAACCAGTGGCGATTCTGCTGGATGAACCGTTCTCCGGACTCGATCCATCAATGCGGGAACGCGTGCGCGACGCCGCATTGAACGCGATCCGGTCTGCCAATGTGCCGGCACTGCTCGTCACGCATGATGCCAGCGAGGCGTTGATACATGCTGATACAATCGCCGTGATCGACAAAGGCAGGATCCTGCAGACCGGAACGCCGGAAGCAATGTACCGAACCCCCAATTCGCTTGCGGTTGCGCGGGCGCTTGGGCCGGTCCACAAAATTGAAACCGCGGCCCTGCCCGAGACTTGGCGATCCAAACTCACGCAAAGTGCGAAAACGCTGTGGTATCGACCAGAAGCGGTTTTATTGGGTGCTGGGCTCGATCTGACCGTTCGCGGCAGCAAATTGGCGGGCCCGATCACAGAACTTTGTCTGAGTTTAACCGACGGCGGAGAAGTCTATGCTGCTTGCCAGCCCGGAGCACCGTTGCACGCTGGCGATCGGGTTCAGGCGACCATCAATCCAGCGCTATTCTTTGAATTTGCATCAGAATCTACCTGACAAATCCGTCATCTTGCAGATGCTGCCCTCGCCAAGCCACAATCGAGTGCTTACGCTGGTATGGATACAAGGATCGCCGCGATTATGAAACTTATTCGATCGATACTGGCCGTCAGCGTCCTCTGGATTGCGACAAGCCTGCCTGCGCTTGCGCAAAGCCTGATTCGGGACGCTGAAATCGAGCAGACCTTGCGCGAATGGACAGACCCCATTCTGGAAGTGTCCGGCCTGCAACCGAATGATGTCGGTCTGTACATTATCAATGATCCCAGCTTGAACGCTTTTGTCGCTGGAGGTCAGCGCATTCATTTGCATACCGGCTTGATCATGGCGTCTGACAATGCCCGGCAAGTCAAAGGCGTCATCGCCCACGAAACCTGTCATATTGCCTGCGGTCACACCGTGACGCGGACCCGCGCTGCCAGCGTGGCTTCGCGCCCCGCTCTGGTCTCTATCGGCCTGGGTGTTCTGGCGATTGCGGCCGGGGCACCAGATGCCGGCGCCGCGTTGATCGCAAGTTCGCAGCAATTCGCGGCGCTGAACTTCTTCGTGCACACACGCGCCGAAGAGGCGATGGCGGATACCCAGGCGGTACAATATCTTGTCGCCTTGGATCAATCGCCAATGGGAATTGTCGAGTTCTTCGAGAAATTCCGGTATCAGGAAGTCCTTTCCGAAGCGCGCCGTTATCCGTATTTCCGCTCGCACCCACTGTCTTCAAATCGTGTGCGCACAACCCGAACCCTGGCAGAAGAATCCGGCCTGGCCGACAAACCGGAAGACCCGGTCGTGGAAAAGCAATTTGATATGATGAAAGCCAAGCTGGTGGGTTTTCTCGAGCCGCCAGCCCGCGTGTTCAGGGATTATCCACCGACCGATAATTCTCAAGCGGCGCGCTATGCCCGCTCGATTTCTGCCATGCAGGTCGCGGATCTCACGACTGCGTTGAAGGAAATCGATTCCCTGATCGAAGAAGAGCCCGAGAATCCATATTTTCACGAGCTAAAGGGGCAAATCCTGTTCGAAACCGGAAAGCCAGTCGAGTCTATCGACCCCTTGATCGAGGCCAATCGGCTCTTGCCTGGCAATGCATTGCTGCAAATCTCGTTGGCTCGATCTCTGCTCGTGCGGGCCGATGAGGATGACATGGAACTGGCGGAAAATGCCCTCCGCGACGCGCTGATTGCGGAGCCAAACAATGCCTTTGCCTGGACGCAGCTCGCAATCGTGTTCGAACAACAGGAAAATCGCCCGATGGCGCAAGTGGCGACCGCTGAAGCCGCATATAATATCGGTAACTATCCGCGCGCTTACTCGTTCGCTGAACGCGCCATCCGCGAATTGACACCGAACACGCCGGCCTGGCGTCAGGCCAGCGATATTCGCAATGCAACCGATCCGGCATTGCCTGAGAACGAAGTGTTCTGGCGTCGTCGGCGATAATTGCATCATCACACAATTGTCAGTATTCGACCCTTGCATTTCACTCCTATGTAAGCATTTGCCTATTAGGCTACTTAAAACGAGATCTAAGCAGGACCCCGATATGACCCGCACATTTTCCATGGCGCTTGCCGCAACAGCGATCGCTCTCACGCCAGCTTGCGCCCAGGGACAGGTGGACACAGCCGACAAGGAAGCGATCGAGAAGATTGTCTATGAATATATCATGGAAAATCCCGAAATGATTGAGGATGCCTTGATTGCGCTGAGCGAAAAACGCGCTGCCGAAGAAGCAGAGCTTGCCATGGCTGCGATCGCTGACAATCAGGACGCTCTGATCAATAACCCTGCCGACTATTCGATCGGGCCAGCAGATGCGCCTGTGACCGTGGTTGAATTCTTCGATTATCGTTGCGGCTTCTGCAAACGCTCGGCTCAGTGGGCAACCGAATTACCAGAAAAGTACGACAATAAAGTTCGGGTCGTATTCAAGGAGTATCCGATCCTGTCGACCGAGAGCGAAAAAGCTGCCCTCGCCGCGATCGCAGCCGGCAAGCAAGGCAAATATATCGAAATGCATATGGCGCTGATGGAGCTGGACAATGGCTCGGGCTTTGGTCCGGACCAAATTGATGCTGCTGCGGAATCCGTTGATATCGATGTCGCCACCATGCGCGCAGATATGAAATCCATCGATGTTCAGAAAACCGTCGCCGACGCCAAGGGCCTGGCGCGAACGCTGAACATTTCTGGCACGCCGAATTTCATTGTCGGCACGGAAATGATCTCTGGCGCAGACACTCAAAGCGTCGAAGCGCTGATCGAAACTGCCCTCGCTGACAGCTAGATCAAGCCGGCCAATGGTGAAGATGGATCGGCATAGCGTTTACGCCCCATCCGACCCGCAAGATAAGCTTCGCGTCCGGCAATAACGGCATGCTTCATCGCCGTTGCCATACGGATCGGGTCCTTGGCTTCGGCGATAGCTGTATTCATCAAAACGCCATCACAGCCAAGCTCCATCGCCTGGGCGGCGTCTGACGCTGTTCCGACACCAGCATCGACGATCACTGGCACGCGGGATTGTTCCACAATCAAACGAATATTGAGCGGATTCTGGATGCCGAGGCCCGAGCCGATCAGACTGCCGAGCGGCATGATTGCGGCGCAGCCAACCTCTTCCAGTTTGCGCGCATAAACGGGATCATCTGAACAATAGACCATGACCTCAAACCCGTCAGAGATCAGATCCTTTGCTGCTTTCAAAGTCTCTTCCATATCCGGGTAGAGCGTCTTTTGATCTGACAAGACTTCCAACTTTACGAGGTCCCAGCCGCCAGCTTCACGGGCCAGGCGTAGCGTTCGGACGGCCTCATCCGCGGTGAAGCATCCGGCTGTGTTCGGAAGATAGGTGAACTCACTTGGTAAGACGTGGTCCTGCAAGCGATCCTCGTCCGGATTAGACAGATTCACACGCCGCAGCGCTACCGTCACCATGTCCGCGCCAGCGGCCCGCGCAGCCTCCGCATTCTGAGCGTATGAGGCGTATTTTCCCGTGCCCACGATGAGGCGCGAATTGAATTGTCGTCCAGCGACGATCAGAGGTGTGTCAGTCATTCTGCTCGCTTAGCTGCGGGCGCGACTGAGAGCAAGATGCCAGAATGCAGCAAAGCAGAAAGCAAAGATCGCGGTTGCGCTGCGTCTCAGCTCATAGTTAGCTCAAAAGAAAAACGCGGAGGAGACATCAATGGCGGAAGATGAGCATGATGTGCTGGTGATTGGGTCCGGCGCGGGCGGCGGTATGGCAGCGTACGTGCTCACCCAGGCCGGGGTCAAAGTTCACATGCTGGAAGCTGGCCGGGATTATGATCCGGTCGCCGAAACGCCGATGTTCTCTGAAAATCGAGACGCACCATTGCTGGGCAATGGCACGCCGGACAAGGATTTCGGCTATTACAACGCAACCATTGATGGCGGCTGGGACATTGATGGCGAGCCTTATTCGACAGGCGACGATACTGAATTCCTGTGGTGGCGCACGCGGATGCTGGGCGGGCGTACCAATCATTGGGCGCGCAACTCGTTTCGCATGGGAGAATATGATTTCAAACCACAATCGAGAGACGGGCTAGGGTTTGATTGGCCCATCACCTATAATGACCTCGCGCCTTGGTATGACCGGGTCGAGAAACTGGTTGGCGTTTATGGTGTCAATTCAGGTCTCACTAATCATCCGGACAGTGGCGTAGGCGTGCTGCAACCACCGCCCAAGGCCCGCGTGCCGGAATTGTTTGCGGCCGCTGCCGCGGCAGATATTGGCATTCCATGTGTACCGGCCCGGCGAGCTGTTCTGACGCGTGATCCCGGAGATGGGCGGATGGCTTGTTTCTGGGCCACCGATTGCGGTCGCGGGTGCAATATTGGTGCGGCGTTTCAGACCACAACCTCGCTCCTGCCTTGGGCGCGCACAACCGGCAATCTGACCATCACAACCGACGCCATGGTGTATGAAATCACCACCGGCGAAGACGGCAACGCCAATGGTGCCCGCTATATCGACAAAACAACGGGCGAGCACAAATTCATCGGCGCGCGCGCCGTCGTGCTCGCAGCCAGCGCCGCTGCAAGTGCCCGTGTCCTATTGAATTCAAACGCAAAAGAAAGTGGCGGACTGGCCAATTCATCCGGTCAGATCGGACGCAATCTGATGGACACGGTCGGGTCCGGCATTACCGGCCAAATTCCGGCTTTGGAAAATCGACCACGTTATAATGAAGACGGCGCGATGGGCATGCATGTCTATATTCCGTTCTGGCAATATGAAGAACAGGCGGCCGGACAGCTGGATTTTCCGCGCGGCTATCATCTCGAAGTCTACTCACAATTCAGCGCGCCTGGCATGGGCTCCGGCAGCGGCCTGGACGGGTCTGGGCCCAGCATTCTGGAATCGGCGCGGCGCTATTATGGCAGTTTCATCCATTTTGCGCAGCGCGGTGAGATGATCCCGAACGAAAATTGCTATGCGGAAATCGACCCGGACGGCAAAGACAAATTCGGCATTCCGATCCTGAAGTTTCACTATAAGCACTCTGATCACGAATATGGCCAGGTGACGCACGCGCAACAGGCCTCGATCGAGATTATTGAGCGGATGGGGGGACGTGTCGTCAGCGATGTTAAGGCTCCAAAAGACGCGATTGCCGCGGGCGGCGAGATTATCCACGAGATTGGCACAGCGCGTATGGGCGCGTCGGCCAGCGACTCGGTGACCAATTCCTATGGTCAGACATGGGATGTCCCGAACCTGTTTATTCTCGACGGGGCGATCTTCGCATCAAAGGCGCACAAGAATCCAACTCTGACCATTTTGACGCTGGCCATGCGCGGCGCGGATCATCTGGTCAATGAGATGAAGCGGGGGGCCCTATGAGCCAGTCCTATTCGCCAAAAATGGATCGTCGAACGACGCTGAAATGGTTGCTGGTCAGTGTTGGCGCGACGCCTGTGATCGCAGCGTGCGGGCAAAGCGAACCGGTGCCTGCGGAAACGACGGAGCCACTCCTTGGCACGCCCGCGCCGCTCACAGGCACACCGTATGGCGCCGACCCGGACATGCTTGATCCGCAAGTCACCTGGGAACGGACCATGACACGGCAACAATTGCAGCTCGTCGCGGCGCTTTGCGATGTCGTCATGCCAGCATCGGACGCCTTACCAGCGGCGAGCACGCTGGGCGTCCCTGACTTTGTCGATGAATGGGTATCATCGCCATACGAGATGACACAAGGATCGCGCACAGAGTGTTTCGGCCTGTTCGAATGGCTGGAGGGCGAAGCACGAGATCTGGGTGCCGTATCGTTCGCGGCCGCGACAACAGATCAGCAAAAATCTTTGCTCGATCGCTTCGCCTGGAACGAAAATGTCGAAGCGGGCCTGGAAAACCAGGCCTCGGCGTTTGCCAGTTTCCGGACCATTTCCGTATCGGCCTATCTGTCCTCTGCTGAGGGATCTGAATGGCTTGGCTATCAAGGCAATCGGCCGGCGACGGGGGATTATGCAGGACCGACCCAAGAAGCCCTGGATCATCTCGCTGCAGCCCTCGAACCGCTCGGTCTGAGCATTCCGGAAGGATTATAGGATATGACACAAGATCACAGCATCCGCGCAATCTTCGGCGCGACCAGCATCGTCTTTCTGTTAGGCGCCTGCGTCTCATCGCCAGCTGTCGCGCAAACGGAACACGCTCTCTTTGACGGCGAAAGCCTGGACGGCTGGCGTGTGACGGAAGAAAACCCGGATAGCTTTCGAGTTGAGGATGGCGCGATTGTCGCCGAAGGTCCAAGGGCGCATCTCTTCTATGACGGCCCTCTGGGAACCGAATTCACGGATTTCGAACTATCCCTGAAAGTGAAGACGGAACCAGGCGCAAACTCTGGCGTCTATTTTCATACCACTTACCAGGCCATGGATTGGCCGCAGATCGGCCTTGAGGCGCAGGTCAATGCCACCCAGTACGATTATCGCAAGACAGGATCGATCTATGCGATCGCTGATATCCGCGCCTATGCGGATGATTCAGAAGTCCCGGCACTTGGCCTGGATAGCAATGCATTCGTAACCCTCCCCAGCGCACCGCATGAAGATGGTGATTGGTTCGATTATACGATCCGCGTTGAGGACCGCACGGTCAGCACACGGGTGAATGGCGAGTTGCTGGTCCGCTGGCGGCAACCTGATGATTGGACCAATGAGAACCAGCGATTGGCCTCTGGCACGTTTGCGTTGCAAGCGCATGATCCGGACAGCAAAGTGTCGTACAAGGATATTGTGGTGGTGTTGCTGGACTGAAGTCTGGCGGAAAGCCTGTATCGCGCTCGGCGACAAGGAGCGTTGCCGAAAAGACAATTCACGCATCTACCAGGAACGCCTGAACGCGCCGCGGTCAGCCACCGCCGACAAACTGGACGACTTCGAGCCGATCTCCGTCTTGCAACAGCGTCTCGCCATGCTCCGCTTTCGGAACAATTTCGAGGTTTCGCTCGATCGCGATGCCGCGAGGATCATCGGCAAGGGTCAAGACCAGCGCTTCGATGCTGGTCCCGGGGTCTACATTCCGGCTTTCGCCATTCAGAAATATCTGCATTTGCCCTGCTCCGAATGCTCAAATTAGGCTTGCCAAGCTTAGCGATCCAACGCAAGAGCGTGTGGCAATGACGCAACAGATATATGTTCTCAACGGACCTAATCTCAACCTGCTCGGAACCCGCGAGCCTGAGATTTACGGGTCGACCACGCTGGACGATATTCAGCAGCAGATGAACACCGCTGCCCCGAGCGCAAATATCACGTTTCGTCAGACCAATTCTGAAGGCGAGCTGGTCGATTGGGTACAAGAAGCGTCCAAAAACGCAGCCATCCTGATTATCAATGCCGGTGCTTACACGCATACATCGATTGCGCTACACGATGCGCTGCGGGCGTGTGAAGCGCAGATTTATGAAGTGCACCTGTCCAATCCAGCCGCCCGCGAGCCATTCCGATCCACCAATTACGTTGCCCCGTGTGCCACTGCCTGCATTGCAGGATTTGGCGCACGTGGTTATTTGATGGCGTTAGACGCCGCCCTCCAAGAATAAAAAAGACTGAGGAGCCCCACCGATGTCCACGAGCAAGACAAAACTAGATGCCGGTCTCGTCCGAGAATTGGCTGCAATTCTGCGTGAAGCCGATCTCGGCGAAGTGGAGGTCGAACATGAAGGCCTGCGCATTCGCGTCAGCAAAGCCACCTCAATGGCCCCGGTTGCACCAGCAATGGTACAGGCCCCCATCGCAGCCGCGCCGGTAGCTGCTGCCCCGGCGGCCGCGCCAGCAGCGTCGCCCGCCGCCGCGCCTGCCGCCGCTGCCCCGAGCAATGCCGTTACCAGCCCGATGGTTGGGACCGTTTATCTGTCGCCAGAACCTGGCGCGAGCGTGTTTGTGAATGTCGGCGACAAAGTCAAAAAAGGCGATACGCTGATGCTGATTGAAGCGATGAAGACATTCAATCCGGTGACGGCCGATGCGGATGGCACCGTGAAAGACATTCTTGTTGCTGATTCTCAACCGGTTGAGTTTGGCGAAGCTTTGATTGTGGTCGAATAAGGACTCGGAATCGATGATTGAAAAGGTCCTCATCGCCAATCGTGGCGAGATTGCATTGCGTATCCATCGCGCCTGTAAGGAAATGGGCATCGCGACGGTTGCCGTGCATTCGGAAGCAGATCGCGATGCCATGGCTGTCCGCCTGGCCGATGAAAGCGTCTGTATCGGCCCAGCGCCGAGCGCTAATAGCTATTTGAAGAAGTCGCAAATTATTGCGGCGGCGGAGATTACCGGCGCCGATGCCGTGCATCCCGGCTACGGTTTCCTGTCAGAAAATGCGCAATTCGCCGAAATGGTCGAAGCCCATGACCTGATCTTTATCGGACCCACAGCGCAGCATATCCGCACGATGGGTGACAAGATTGCGGCCAAGCAGACGATGATCGATGCGGGCGTTCCCGTTGTCCCCGGCTCAGAAGGCGGGGTGTCCTCGATTAGCGAAGGCAAGAAAGTCGCCAAGAAGATCGGGTATCCTGTCCTGGTCAAAGCCGCCTCTGGCGGCGGCGGGCGCGGCATGCGTGTGGCTGAGACCGAGAAAGACCTCGATTCGGCTATCAAATCCGCCAAGACGGAAGCCAAAGCGGCGTTTGGTGATGATGCCGTCTATCTCGAAAAATACCTCGGCAAGCCGCGGCATATTGAGATCCAGTTGATCGCCGACACACATGGCAATGTCTGCCATTTGTGGGAGCGCGACTGCTCGCTGCAGCGCCGCCACCAAAAAGTCTTCGAAGAAGCGCCCTCGCCCGCTCTAAACCAAGCTCAACGCGAGGAGATCGGCACGATCGTCGCCAAAGCGGTCAAGAAGATGGGCTATCGCGGCGCTGGCACGATGGAGTTCCTCTATGAGGACGGGAATTTCTATTTCATCGAGATGAATACCCGCATTCAGGTCGAGCATCCGGTCACAGAGATGATTACCGGCATCGACCTCATCCGCGAACAGATCCGCGTCGCTGACGGCAAAAAGCTCTCTTTCACGCAAGAAGATGTGATGCTGGTCGGACACGCCATCGAATGCCGGATCAATGCCGAACATCATGAG
>JBCCDZ010000060.1:0-12328 GCA_039030525.1 Pseudomonadota bacterium
AAGGCCGACCAAGTCACACATGCGTCGGATCTGGCGCTTACGGCCTTCTTTTAGGATAAAACGAAGCGTTTGACCTTCAACGCGGGTCACTTTCGCTGGTTTGAGACGCCGATTATCAAGCGTGAGTCCATTCCGCAGCAAGGTCAGGCGCCCCTCTTTCAGTTCGCCTTTGACCGTGACGAGATACTCTTTTTCGAGGCTGTGCTGAGGCCCAATAATCGCTTTCGCGAGCACGCCATCCTCGGACAAGAGCAAGAGGCCATGGGAATCCTGATCCAGCCGCCCGAGCGGGGCCAGGCTTGCATTCTTGGCAGGGCCGCGGCTTCCATCGACCGCATTGCCCGTTTTTAAGAGCCGCACCGCTGGCACTTGATCGCCCTCAGGCTGGGCCGAGACATAGTCCACGGGTTTGTTGAGCACGGCGGTAAATTTGCTGGCAATCGCACGCTGCGCATTTTCTTTGAGTTTTAGCGTTTGGCCCGGTTCTATTTTATGCCCGGGGCGCTCAACCACGATATCGTCGACCATGACGCCGCCGCCCTCGATCAAGGCTTCCGCCTCGCGGCGAGAGCATAGGCCGAGCTCCGCCATCCACTTGTTCAAGCGCACCGGCGCATTGCCGCGATAAAGATGCTCATCTGCCATGTCGGGCGGTGTGACCAAGGCAGAGCCGCGCGTCAATCAAGAAATACCAGATTGAGATATTCCCTTTTCACCCGACTCCCTGCTAAAGGCTGGCGCAAATAAAGGAGCGCCCATGAAAACCGCGGTTATCGTCTTCCCTGGCTCCAATTGCGACCGGGACGCACAAGTGGCGCTGCGCCAAGCGACCGGTAAAGATCCGGCTATGGTCTGGCACAAGGATGGCACGATCCCTGACGGCACAGACTTGGTCATGGTCCCGGGCGGCTTTTCTTATGGCGATTATCTGCGCTGCGGCGCCATGGCGGCGAACAGTCCGGTGATTTCACAGCTGCAAGCCCACGCCGCACGCGGCGGTTATGTTCTGGGGGTTTGTAACGGCTTTCAGATTCTCTGCGAGACGGGCCTCCTGCCAGGCGCACTCATCCGCAATGCCGGGCTTGAATTTGTCTGTCGCCCAGAGCGGCTCAAGATCGAAACTGGCAATAGCGCCTTTACCAGCGCCTATGCGAGCGAGAGTGAGATCACCATTCCGATCGCCCACCATGACGGCAATTATGTCGCAGATGATGAGACACTCAATGCGCTCGAAGGCGAAGGCCGGGTGGCGTTCCGCTATGTCGACAATCCAAACGGATCGGCTCGCGATATTGCGGGCGTGATCAGCGAGAATGGCCTCGTTCTCGGTATGATGCCTCACCCAGAGCGCGCCATTGGCGGCCATGAAGGCGGCACGGACGGCATCGGCATGTTCGAAAGCTTGATGGCGGCAGCGTGATCGGCACAATCCATCTAGCGAATCCGAGAAACAACGGCTAAGGGCCGCGCATGACTGACACATCCGCGATTATCGCAGCAATGCAGGCTCAGCAGGACGAAACGTCCGCCAGCGAGCATGGGATCAATGCCGAAGAATGGGAGCGCTTGGTGACCCGGCTGGGCCGCCAGCCCAACTTGGTTGAGCTCGGTATCTATTCGGTGATGTGGTCGGAGCATTGCTCGTACAAATCCTCGCGGCGCCACCTGTCCAAGTTTCCGACAAAGAATAAGCACGTCATTCAAGGCCCTGGCGAGAATGCAGGTGTTATCGATATTGGCGACGGCCAAGCGGCGATCTTCAAAATGGAGAGCCACAACCACCCGTCTTACATCGAGCCTTATCAAGGCGCTGCGACAGGCGTTGGCGGGATTTTGCGTGACGTCTTCACCATGGGCGCCCGCCCAATCGCACTCGTAAACGCGCTCCGCTTTGGTGATCCGAGTCACCCGAAGACCCGCAGCCTTGTGGCCGGCGTCGTCGCGGGTATTGGCGGTTATGGCAATTGCGTGGGCGTGCCGACAGTGGCTGGTGAAACCGAGTTCCATAAGGGCTATAATGGCAACATCCTGGTCAATGCGATGGCGGTCGGCCTCGCCGATCAAGACAAGATCTTCTATGCGCGCGGCGCGACGCCCGGCAATCCGATCTTCTATGTCGGCTCGAAGACCGGCCGCGATGGCATTCACGGCGCGACCATGGCGTCGGCAGAATTCTCCGAAGGCGATGAAGACAATCGCCCGACCGTTCAAGTCGGTGACCCGTTCACAGAGAAGCTCCTGATCGAGGCCTGTCTGGAGCTGATGGCCACAGATGCGATCCAGGCCATCCAAGACATGGGCGCTGCGGGCCTTACATCCTCATCGGTTGAGATGGCCGATAGTGGCGGCGAGAATGGCGAGGGCATCGGGGTCGAGATGGACCTCGACAAAGTCCCGCAACGCGAAACCGGCATGAGCGCCTATGAGATCATGCTTTCGGAAAGCCAGGAGCGGATGCTCATGGTGCTCTATCCCGACAAGATCGAACTCGCGAAGAAAGTCTTCGAGAAATATGATCTCGACGCTGAAGTCATCGGCATGACCACCGATACCGGACACATGGTGCTGAAACAGTTTGGCGAAACGGTGTGCGATATCCCAGTTGCGCCGCTGGCCGAAGATGCCCCGAATTACGATCGTCCTTGGGTCGAGCCGCCAAAACGCGCGCCCCTCGATATGGAGACGATCCCTGAGCCAGAAGACTATAATGAAATCCTTCTGAAGCTCATGTCGTCGCCAGATATGGCGAGCAAACGCTGGGTCTGGGAGCAGTATGACCGCCACGTGATGGGCGATACGGTTGATAGCTCGCAAAGCATGGGAAATGCCGCCATCGTACGCATCCACGGGACCAACAAAGCGCTTGCGATCACTTCTGACTGCACACCGCGCTATGTGTCGGCCGACCCTTATGAAGGCGGCAAACAGGCCGTGGCTGAGGCTTATCGCAACTTGTCATCAGTAGGGGCGAAACCCATCGCGATCACCGATAATCTCAATTTCGGAAATCCGGAAAAGCCAGAAACGATGGGCTATATCGTCAAGGCGATCGAGGGCATGGCCGAGGCCTGTGGCGCGCTGGATTTCCCAGTCGTTTCCGGGAATGTCAGCCTCTACAATGAAACCGATGGTATCGCGATCCCGCCGACACCTGTGGTGGGCGGCGTCGGCCTGATCGAAGACTTAGAAAAAGTGACGACGCATGAAGGCGCCAAAACCGGCGATGTCTTAATCGCGGTCGCCAATGGGGACCCAACGCCAGGACTCGGCGCCTCGCTCTATTTGAGAGAAATTCACGATCGCGAAGAAGGGCCGCCGCCATTGGTCAATCTTCAAAAAGAAAAAGGCGTCGCGGATTTTGTCCGGACCCTGATCGAGGATGGACTGGTAAATGCGGTCCATGATGTTTCCGATGGCGGCTATATGTGTGCGGCGACGGAGCTTTGTCTGGCGAGCGGCATAGGGGCCAACTTGACCTTTCCAGCGTCTGGCAGCTTGCTCGGCTATTTCGTTGAGCATCAGGGCAGTTACATGATTGCTGTCTCTCCGGAAAAACTGGACGCGGTGCAAGCACGCGCGCAAGCGGCCGGAATATATGCTGGCAAGCAGGGCGAGCTTGGAGGCGATCGCGTGGTTCTCAATGGTGATGTGATCAATCTACCATTGGCGACGATCCGCAAGGCGCATGAAGACTGGCTGCCGAATTATATGGATAGTTTGGATTAAATTTCCGACGATCCCTGCGAAGGCAGGTATCCATGGACAATACGATCGTCTAACCTTCATTTGAAAACAAGCGCCTTGGATCCCTGCGTTCGCAGGGATCTGCGGAACAAAATCTAAATCAGCTCGTAATCTTCAAGCTTCACTTCGGCAACAGCAGCTGCATAGTCACGCGTATGCGATGACCAGTTTTGCGTAATCTTGCCATGCTCATTCTTGTACCAGCTATTACATGCCGGATCGGCCCAAACCGTTTTCTCTAAGTCCGCTTGAACTTGTGCATTGAACCGGTCTTGCGCCGCTTTTGTCGGGACCATTGCAGCCTTGCCTGTCTCGCCCAAACCATCAAGCGCTTTTACGGCATACTCGACCTGCCGTTCGAGCATGAACGTAATCGCATTGTGTCCGAGATTGGTATTTGGCCCGTAGAGGACAAAGAGGTTCGGGAAATCCGACACCGTGATGCCAAGATAGGCTTCTGGATAATCGCTCCAGACCTCATTCAAATGTTGCCCATTGCGCCCCTCGACATCGACCGACCAGCGCCATCCGGTGGTCTCAAATCCCGTGGCATAGGCGATGACGTCTAGGTCATGATGCGTGCCTGCAACGGTTTGGATCCCGGTTGCATCAATCGTCTCAATCCCATCCGTTTCGAGCGTGACGTTCTCCTTCATCAGTGCCGGGAAATAATCGTCTGAGATTAAAATGCGGCGACAGCCAATCGGATAATCCGGGGTCAATTTTCTGCGGAGCTCCGGATCTGGAATTTGCGATTCCAGTTGGTTCATCGCGATCCGGTGATACGCCTCGCGCCCTTCCGGCGTCCATTTGAACGCCTGCCAGAAAAACTCGTCTGCCTGTTCGTAAATGATCTCACGATTCATCGCCCCGAGCTTCATCGCCAGTTCGGGATTGGTCCCCAGCAAAGCGCCTTCTTCGGCACTCATCGCCACATCGCGGCGCGGAATGACCCAATTGGGGCTCCGTTGAAAGATGACCAATTCTGCCGACTCTTCTGCCAATTCAGGAATGATTTGCACCGCGCTGGCGGCGCATCCAATCACGCCAACGCGTTTGCCCTTCATATCGATCGAGTGATCCCAATCAGCTGAATGCGTGATCGCCCCCTGGAAAGCGTCTTTTCCAGGGATTGCTGGCCAATTCGGGCGGTTAAGCTGGCCGAGCGCGCCGATCAAAGCGTCCCCGTCATAAGAGGCGCCGCTGGCGGTCTTAACCGTCCATGTCTTTGCCGCTTCATCCCAAACCGCCGCTGTCGCTTCATCACCGAGCTTCACGTTCGGACGCAGCTGATAGCGATCAACGATTTCTTCGGCATAAGCTTGGATCTCACCACCTTGGGGATAGGCGCGGCTCCAATTGACCGACTGGGCAAAGCTGAACTGGTAGAGCGCCACGGGCACATCGCAGGCCACGCCCGGATAAGTGTTCTGCGCCCAAGTCCCGCCGACCCGGTCCATTTTTTCGACGATGGTGAATGTGTGACCCGCTTCTTGAAGCTTGATCGCCGCGCAAATACCCCCAAGGCCCGCGCCTATAATGATGACGTGTTTCCCCGCCATGGCTCATTTCCTCCGGATAATTTTCTTATGTCGGCTAGGATGACTGAACCCAGCGCCAAGGCAAGGGTCACGCTGGGAGAGGACAGGACGGGATTAGCCCTGAGGAATGCCCTCTCGCGCCGGGTGGCGCGGATACACGCCCAGAATTTTCAACGAGTTCGAGAAAAACCCGAGTTCTTCGAGCGCTAATTGGACAGACCGTTCGTTCGGATGACCTTCAATCTCGGCATAGAATTGTGATGCCGCGAATGAGCCTTCGATTTGATAACTCTCAAGCTTTGTCATGTTGACGCCATTGGTCGCGAAGCCGCCAAGGGCTTTGTAAAGGGCCGATGGAATATTTCGGACTTGGAAGAGGAAGGCGGTCATCGCCTTTCCATCCTCTGGGCTAATATCAACGGGTTCAGGCGCCATTATGACAAAACGCGTCGTATTGTGTGCGGCATCTTCAATATCCCAAGAGAGGATATCCAAGCCATACTCTTGCGCTGCGAGCGCCGGGGCAATCGCAGCGATGGTGGGCTCATTCTGCTCAGCGACTTGCCGCGCGGCCCCAGCTGTATCGGCGGCGGTGACGGCGGCGATATCGTGCTCGCGCAAGAAGTTTCGGCATTGGCCGAGCGCCATCACATGGCTGTAGGCTTCTTTTATGTCCTCTAGCTTTGCTCCCTTCGGGGCCATGAGCTGGAATTTGATCCGCATCAAATGCTCGCCAATCATGTGCAAACTGGTCTCGGGCAACAAGTGGTGAATGTCCCCGACGCGTCCAGCAATCGTGTTCTCGACCGGGATCATCGCGAGCTTGGCATCGCCGCTTTCCACCATGGCGATGACATCTTCAAAAGTATTGCATGCAACCGCGTCATATTGCGGAAAGACTTCACGGCAAGCGATGTGTGAGTTTGAGCCCCGTTCGCCCTGATAGGTGATCTTGCCTTGCGCCATTGTGCGGCCTCCAAATTCCCGTCCGATCCCTATCTGCCAACCCGTTCGGCATGAAGATCTTGCTAACAGACCTGCGCGCTTTCGCCGCTGAAAGAGGTAACGCGCGATCTGCCACATCTGTATATATTGATCGCGAACGCATAGCGTGTCAGAAGGCGCGCGCAAGACTGGATTATTGAGGGATCACCTATGGGCGAACTCGGATTGAACAAGATTTTCGGGGCACTCTTGGCCGTTGGCCTTGTTGTTCTGGGCCTGAAAGAGGTTTCGACCATCGTATTTGGCGGCGGACACCACGCGCATCACGAATACGAATCACTGAATAAGTGGGCCGAATCAAACTTCAAAGGCTATCGTGTGGACATCGCTGAGACCGGCGGTGGCAGCGAAATTATTGAAGAGATTTATGACCTCGGCGCGCTTTTGCTGGGTGCGGACCTGGCGCGCGGCGAGCGCAGCTTCAAAGCGAAATGCGCTTCCTGCCATACGGTTGAGCAAGGCGGCTCTGACGGGACCGGACCAAATCTCTATGCCACGCTTGGCGCGGCCAAGCAGAGCCATACCGGCTTCGGCTATTCAGGCGCGCTCGGAAACACGGAAGGCGACTGGTCCTGGGAGAATATGGATGCCTGGCTGGAAAATCCGGGCCGCTATGCGCGCGGCACCAATATGGCCTTTGCCGGACTGAAGCGCGACGATGAACGTGCCAGCGTTCTGGCTTATCTCGCCTCTTACAGCCCGGATGCCCCGACACAGCCCGAACCGCTTCCTGAAGTCACCGCCGAAGGCGATGCGGAAGAGGCCGCTGGCGATCTTGACGAAACGGACGAGACCGTCATCGACGGCGGCGAAGCCAGCGTTGCTGAAGAAGCGGCCATCGCAGCTGAAGCTGCCGCCGATCAAGCGATCGAAGTCGCAGCGGAGGCCGGCAATGCTGCAGTTGTAGAAGCGACTGTCGCGGCTGAAGATGTTGTCGAAACTGTCACTGACACCGCCGACAGCGCGGCCGACCAGATTACCGATATCGTGGAAGACGCAACCGAAACCGCTGAAGAAGTGGTCGAAGACGCTACCCCTGAAGAGGAATAAGCCAGTCTGGCGTCACCCCACGCAATCCATCAAGATCGATGCGGCGAGCTCCTAAAGGCTCGCCGTATTCCGTTGCGATCCTGGCGATTGCCGGCAACAATGGCTCCTGCATCGTCCGCATAAACGTACCATTGGCGTGCAGCAAAGTATCGGCATCGAGCATGATTCCGACATGACCCTTCCAGAAGATGAGATCATTGCGTTGAAGTATGCCGGGCGTTTGCCAATTCTCGATCTCTTGGCCAAACCATTCGCGTTGCATGTCACTGTCTCGGGGCGCTGAGATCCCGCATGCATCAAACGCAATCTGCAACAGACCCGAACAATCCAATCCAAGGCAGTCCCGCCCGCCCCAAAGGTATGGTGTGCCGAGAAAGCGTTCAGTCACACTGGCGGGATCCGTCTCGATCACATCGACAGGGGTGACAAGGTGGTCGACAATCCAACCGGCGCGCTCGAATTGAATGTAACGCCCGTCTTGCTTGCCGGTCGTCCGCAATCTGGCCCCGGCCCCTAAAACAAAGAACGGCGCAGCGGTAATTCTTGGCTCGGCATATGCGTGCAGCCGGGACGCTGTCACTCGGTGCGTCGGCTCAAGCACTGGCGCGGAAAGCGCCTCCATCAAAGCCCATCCAACATAAGCATCATGCTGGCATTGCACGAGGCCAAACGCGCCTTCCTCATGATGCAGGATCACGGTCTCCCCAAACAGGGCCTGACTCACTTGCGTCGCATCTGGGTGAGGGTCAGCGCGAAGCGCGGTGACCCCGGCGCTTACTTGCATTAACTGCCGCGTCCCGCCCTTCGGCAGGCGCAGTCTCGGGTCGTCATGCGGTGACATCTATTCCCTCGCTTGGTTCGCGATCATAGATATAGACCGAAAACCAAGGAAATGTTTAGGCGACCGCGCGGCCAAGATTTGACCCTGGGCCGTCAATCTCACCTGCTTCAGCAGCTTGAATGCGCCCACCAAATGCGCGCAGCCAGTCCATGCCTTGTGTGGTGCGCTCTATGTGCACGCTGCGCAGATCGTTCTCGTCTGGAATGCGTTTGATCAAATAGCTGCGTTCCAGAACGTCCAAAGCCCGCGTCACGGCCGGTTTGGCAATATCGAGATGGGTCGACAGGCCGCGCACGGTATGCGGACCAGGTGTTAAGGCAACCGTCATCAATACGGCTTGCTGGCGGGCGGTCATATCAGACTCGTCGCTGCGCACATAAGCCGTCAAAGCACACCGCCAAAGGTCTAAAGCCTGCCGTTGTGTCATTGCCATGTCGCTCACCTCAAATTCGTTTGATAAGCGAATCAGAATCCGATTTGCGACTCGCGTAAAGAGTCCAGTCAAACTTTTTGCGTGGACAATCCTGCGTTCAGACTCGGCAAGCCAAACATGGCAAGTTTCAAGCTTTGGGCAATACGTTCCGCCCTTTGCATGAAATAGGAGACGGTCTCCGGGCCAGAACAAAGATCCTGCAAAGTCTGCTCGAACAGACCCAACCAAATCTCAAAATCCTCAGGGATGACCCCGTCAAGGGCTTGGTGAGCGGGCACGGGCTTGCCTGTGTATCGCCCCGAGGTTAGCGCCACAGACGACCAGAACGCCTTCATCTTCGGCAAGTGTTCGCCCCAGTCTTCGACCGCGCCGTTAAAGATAGGACCGAGTCTCGGGTGCGATAAGACGCGCTGATAGAATGTTTCTACAAGCGATGAAATAAACGCCTCGTCGATGCCGAGCTGTGCTGCGTGCGCTCGAATTTCAGCACGTTTCTGATCGGCGCTGCGAACGCGATAGGTCATGCGACTGGGCCCTTATCGAAACGTTTAGGGCATGCCGGAATGCATGCCCTGAAACCATAGGTATTTGTGCTTAGAAATTCAGCACTTTCGCATAACGCACATGCGGCAAGGACTTTAGCTGTTTGACCAGATCCGTAGAGGGATCAGTGTCAATGCCGATGAGCGCAATCGCTTCGCCGCCAGCATCGGTCCGTCCAAGATGGAAGGTGGCAATGTTGATCTCTTCCTTGCCAAGCAATGCGCCGAGCGAGCCAATGAAGCCGGGCTTGTCGAGATTGTTCACATATAGAACCGTATCATTGAAATCACCTTCGAGCGCCATGCCTTTGACCTCTACAATACGTGGCTGTCCGGCAATCAGGGTGCCCGCCAAAGAGCGCCAACCCGGTTCAGGGTCATTCTCGGTGCGCTTGGTCAGGACCTTGATCCGGATCAAGCTGTCATAGACCGGGCTATCATCGGTTTTGGTCTCAGCGAGTTTAACGCCGCTTTCCTGCAGGATCGCCGGGGCCGACACCATGTTCACATCGCCCCGTGATGCGCGCAACAATCCGGCCAGCGCAGCGGCTGTGAGGGGTTTGCGATTCAGGTCAGAGACTTCGCCTTCATATTCGATCACGACTTCTTCGAAGCCATAATCGCTGATTTGTCCGGCAAAGAGGCCGAGATTTTCTGCCAACGCCGCAAACGGTTTGATCCGCGGTGCTTCGTCAGCAGAGATCGAAGGCATATTCAACGCATTGGTCACCGCGCCCGTCAGCAGATAATCACTCATCTGTTCCGCCACTTGCAGCGCGACATTCTCTTGCGCCTCAGACGTTGCAGCGCCGAGATGCGGTGTCGCTATGAAATTGGGCGCCCCGAACAGGACATTATCCTTGGCCGGTTCTTCAGCGAACACATCAAACGCCGCCGCACCGATCTCGCCGGATTTTAGTCCGTCTGCGACGGCAGCCTCATCGACCAATCCGCCGCGGGCGCAGTTAACCAGGATCACACCCTTTTTGGTCTTGGCGAGCGCATCCGCGGACAAGATATTACGTGTCTGGTCCGTCAGCGGCGTGTGCAAGGTGATGACATCCGCGCGGGTCAGCATGGCGTCGAGATCAGTCGCTTTTTCAACGCCGAGCTCAATCGCCCGCTCTTCTGTGAGAAACGGGTCATAAGCCAGCACTTTCATCTGTAGGCCTTTGGCGCGCTCTGCGACCCGCGCCCCGATATTTCCGCAACCGATCATGCCCAGGGTCTTGTATGACAATTCGGTGCCCATAAACGCCTTCTTTGGCCAGTCACCAGATTGGGTGCCGGCATTGGCAGCCGGGATCTGGCGCGCCGCAGCAAACATCATCGCGATGGCGTGTTCCGCGGTCGTGACGGCATTGCCGAACGGCGTGTTCATGACGACCACGCCTTTGCTCGTGGCCGCTTTGATATCAATATTGTCGACGCCAATCCCGGCGCGACCAATCACTTTCAGATTGTCCGCGGCTGCAATGATATCAGCATCAGGCTTACAAGCCGACCGCACGACCAAGCCGTCAAATTCAGGAATTTTGGCGATCAGGTCATCTTTGCTGAGGCCAATCGCGGTTTCGGTTTCTAGGCCACGATTGTGAAATATTTCCACCGCGGCGGGGGCGAGTTTGTCTGCAATCAGAACTTTAGGCATCTGTATCTCCAAGGCGCCAATCGGCGCGATCTAGTCTGTGAACAAGGCAATCATCGTCTTCAAAAAAACGACGTTCGAGGGGGCGAAAGCCCAGGCGCTGATAGAAGCGATGGGCGTCCGTATTGGAATTCAGGGGGTCGATCACGATGGCATCGACGTCTGGCTCAGCAAAGGCGCGATTGATGGCGATAGCCATCATTTGCGCGCCATAGCCTTTGCCGAGGCAGTCTTTCTCACCGATCCAAATATCCATAGCGCGGAGATTTGGCGGGCAATTTTGTCCCCAATAATGCGTCCGCTCCAGAGCTGGATCGATCACTTGCATGGCGCCGATCGGTCGACCATCGACCTCAGCTATGAAATAGGCGCTCGCCGGATCATCGCTGCAAATTTCTTCGTGCCATTCCGCGTCCTCGAACGCCACGTCGGCATCCGGGTCATCGCTGGTTGCGACGATGACATGCGGTTCGTGGTCCCATCGCTCCAGATGAGGTACGTCCGCTGGCGTGGCTGGTCGAAGAATAACAGTCATGGGCGAGGCCCACCGGCTTACAGCGCGGCAAGTTCTTCTGCGAACGTCCAGTCAAGCCATGGCGTCAGTTTTGCCACATCGTCCGGCTCAACCGTCGCACCACACCAGATGCGCAGTCCGGGAGGAGCCTTGGCATAGCCATTGGCATCAAAACACGCATCTTCATCTTCGAGACGCGACATCATTCGCTTGATGAATGCACGCTGGCCGGCTTCGTCCAGTTTCTCGAACGTCGGATGGACAATCGAAAATGTGACACCGGAATTCGAACGAACATCGTCATCAGCACATAGGAACTCAATCCAATCGGTCTTCGCGACCCAGTCAGTGAGAATTTCAAGCGAGCGATCGGACCGGGCTTTCAGGCCCTGATAACCACCGCATTCTTCAGCCCAATCGAGCGCCTGAAGGTAATCTTCAGTACAGAGCAATGAAGGCGTATTGATCGTATTGCCTTCGAACAGAGCTTCATTCAGCTTGCCGCCCTTGGTCATGCGGAAGATTTTCGGCAGGGGGCGATCAGGTTTGTAGCTTTCCAGGCGGCGCACCGCGTTTGGCGACAGGATCAACATGCCATGAGCCGCTTCCCCGCCCAGCACCTTTTGCCAGCTATACGTTACGACATCGAGTTTTTCCCACTCCATGTCCTGCGCGAACACCGCCGATGTCGCATCGCAAATCACGACCCGGTCCGGGTTCGGCTTGATCCAATCGGCGTTTGGAACACGAACGCCAGACGTTGTTCCATTCCAGGTGAAGATGATATCCGCATCATCGCGCGCCTGCTCGAAAGGTGGCAGCACGCCATAATCGCCAACGTGAATGTTGCAATCTTGCAATTTCAACTCATTCACCGCGTCCGTGACCCAGTCCTTGCCGAAGCTTTCCCAGGCAAAAACATCCACACCGCGTGGGCCGAGCATGGACCACATGCACATCTCAACCGCCCCGGTATCGGACGCCGGAACAATCGCGACGCGATAATCTTC
>JBCCDZ010000061.1:0-12272 GCA_039030525.1 Pseudomonadota bacterium
ATCTATTTGATTGCCATCGGCTTCGGCAAAGTCCCGGACGCGGCGCAAGAGGCGCAGCGCAATCCGCGGTGTGCCGCGGGCGCGCTTGGCGATCTCGACAGCGCCGTCCTCGGTGATTGGCGCGTTGAGCTTTCGCGCCGCCGCCATGACAATCGTGGAGAGGGTTTCCGGGGTGTAGAAATCGAGCCGCAACGGAATTCCGAACCGATCGCGCAATGGCGTAGCCAAAAGACCCGCACGCGTAGTTGCGCCAACCAAAGTAAACGGGCTGAGATCCAGCCGGACCGAGCGCGCCGCAGGGCCTTCGCCAATCACGATATCGACCGCATAATCTTCCATGGCGGGGTATAGCACTTCCTCGACCGCAGGCGGCAGACGATGAATCTCGTCAATGAACAAGACGTCATTGGGTTCGAGATTGGTCAGGATCGCGACCAGGTCGCCAGCCTTGGCGATAACTGGGCCGGATGTCGCGCGAAAGCCAACACCGATTTCCTTGGATAAGATTTGCGCCAGCGTCGTCTTACCGAGACCCGGCGGTCCAAACAGCAGCGTATGGTCGAGCGCCTCGCCGCGGCGGCGGGCGGCTTCAACATAGACGCGCAGATTGGCTTTCAGCTCATCCTGACCGACATAATCATCAAAACTTTGCGGGCGCAGCGCGCGATCAAGCGCCTCACCCGCTTGTGTTTCAGGGTCGGTCAGCGTGCCGTCTCTCATGCCGGGCTCAACTCTTTAAGCGCAGCTTTGATCAGCGTGCCGGTGTCCGCATCTGGCGTCTCACGCGCACCTGCTGCAACCGCGCGCGCGGCTTCGGATTGCGAATATCCGAGATTGATTAGTGCCGACACAGCTTCACCGCGTGCGCCGGTCTTGAGCTCTGACGCGGCCGCAACGCTGCCAGTCGGATCAGCGACGAATTTGCCAAACCTGCCCATTGGCGGAGGTTTGCCGGACAGTTCGCCAATGATGCGCTCAGCCAGTTTCTTGCCGACGCCTTTGGCGCGCGTAATCGTTGCAGCATCACCAAGCGCCAGCGCGTCCATCAATTCTGAAGCACTAATCGCGTCCAGGATTGCCATGGCAGACTTACCCGCGACGCCCGGACCATCCTGCAAGCGGACAAACCAGGCGCGTTCTTCATCACTATGGAAGGCAAAGAGCGTGATCGAGCTCTCGGTGACGCGCGTTTCGATAAACACCTCCGCCTCGGCCCCGACAGTGAGTTTAGAAAGCAGGCTCGATCCGGCCAAGGCGACATAGCCGACGCCGTTGACGTCTATCATAATCGAATCTGTCCCGAGGGCCGCGACGGTGCCGCGCAGGCGTCCAATGATCATGCGGCTGCTCCCTTAAGCTGTTTCGGCGGAAGATTGTGCGCCGTGCAAATAGCGCAGGCGAGGGCATCCGCCGCATCGGCTTTCATCTTGCCCGCGCGCGGCAATAGACGCGCAATCATAAACTGGATCTGATCCTTGTCGGCTCTGCCGGTGCCGACAATCGCGCGTTTGATTGCGGTCGGTGCGAATTCCGAAACTTCCAATCCGTGAAAGGAAAGCGACGTCATCGCCGCGCCGCGCGCCTGGCCGAGTTTCAGTGCGGAGCGGGGATTGGCGTTCACAATCGTTTCTTCGCAGCCACTATGGTCGGGCGCGTAAGTGGTCACCAGCTCACCGATGCCATGAAAGATACCTGCCAGACGATCAGCCATAGGCAGGTCAGGGTCAATATTGATGACGCCATGCCCGACATGGCTCAAGCGCGAGCCTACAAGGTCGATCACGCCCCAACCGGTATGCCGCAAACCGGGATCAATTCCGAGAATCCGAATCGCTTCACTCATATGATCTGTATTAGCGCGTATGGTTAAGAAGGTCTTGTTGTTTTCGCGGTTTGTTCACGTCGTACGCTGCGCGCGCGTCTAAGAGCGGACGCGGATCGGGTCGTTCAGCAAGCGCCCGCCAGACCGCGGTCCGTCCAGGCGCGTGATGCGGGTCGGATGTTTGAACTCTTTGCCGAACCAGGGATGCTCAACGTCATTGAAAATGGAGAGCAACCATTCAATCGCGGCAATGCCAGCGCTATTGCGACGAACACGCTCCGTATAAGTGATCCAGAATTGAATCGGCGCCAATGAGGCGAGCTGCAAAGGCACGAGATTATTGTCGAGTTGCGCGACATAGCTCGGCATAACAGCAATACCGCCATGGTTCTCGCAAAGCGTCATCAATGCGGTCGAAGAATTGGTGATGGTCGAATAGTCGATGAAGTCTTTCAGCTCGCGTATGCTTTTTGACCAGCGTTCGATCTGATGAACATAATCGGTATGGGTTAGAAGCTTGTGCCCTTGAAACTCGAATATGCTTTTCGGTTCACCATTTTTTGCCAGATACTGATCCGAAGCAAAGCCCATATAATGCAATGTGCCGAGCGGCTGCGAGATGATTTCCGGGTGAGAGGGTTTCTCGAACACAATGGCCAGGTCGGCTTCGTGGTGAACCACCTCTTCGGTGGCGATGCCGATTTCCAAGTCGATTTGGATATTAGGTAATTTGCTTTGGAAGCCCGGCAGATGGCGCGCGATCCAATAGGCACCGAGACCATCACTGGCTTTGATCTTGATGGCACCGGCAATCGTACTGTCGGACTCGGCGACCTGATCACTGACATTGTCGATCAATCCCTGCATCTGACCGACCAGATCCATCAGGCGCTTGCCGGCAGCCGTCAGTTCTACGCCGCGCTTGGAGCGTTGAAACAGTTTGGTTCCCAGCTCGCGTTCCAAATCATTGATCCGGCGACTAACTGTTGGGGTGGATTCTCCAAGCGTACGGGCAGCCGCGGTCATGCTCTGGGCTTCTGCCACTAGGCGAAACACGCGCAATCTGTCCCAATTGAAACGCTCAGATAACAATACTGCACCTCCCAGTGTCTTATTTATTAAAAATAGGTTTCGCGCACAGTCACGATATAATCCAGTCTGAAACTGCATTTTCGTTCAATCCAATTACATCGCGCGTTTCTCTTAAACTTTTTGATACGCCTATCTGTGTATTGCAGGCTCATAAAAATATGAGTGGTGCGATGAAAAAACGGGTGAGCGATGCAGATCAACTGGATCGCATTCTGGCAATTATGAAATTGCTTCAAAGTCATCTTGAGGCTTCAAACCTCGAGATCACTGAATTTGAAGAGGTCGAGATTTTTCTCGATTTGGCGCTCACCGCAGGTGAACGCCACCGCGCGCCGAAAGATTCCGGCGTCGGTAATGATATCGTCGATTGAGGCTTAAGCCTTTAGCTGGCAGACTTGCCGAGCCCGATCTTCTTCGCGAAGTCTGATCGACGGCGGGCATATTCTGGCGCGACCATAGGATAATCCGAAGGCAAACCCCAACGCTTGCGATACTCTTCTGGCGTCAGATTGTAGCGGGTGCGCAAATAGCGTTTCAGCATTTTCAGCTTAGCGCCATCTTCCAGGCAAATGATATGGTGATCTGTCACCGATTTCTTGATCGGAACCGCCGGTTCGGGGCGCTCGGCTTCGCCGCCCTCGATGGCAAGTTCGCCAAGTTTGTTGTGAACAGTGGTCAATAGATCAGGAAGATCTGAAGCGCTGATAGCATTATTGCTAACATAGGCAGCTACGATTTCGGCCGCCTGAGTCAGCAAGTCTAGCTTTGAAATGTCTGTATTTGTGTCCGTACTCATATATTCAAACTAGAAAGTTGAGTTGATATTTGTCTAATATTTGACTGCTATTCAGGCTTGGATTTCAGAATTTTTATATCCGAAGATGACGGTGTTTCAGGTTAATACCCAAGAATACATAATTATATGCATGTGGTTATCATCATCATTCAGTATTTCTAGTCAGACCCGCAAGACTGAGACGTTTTACTTGGACCAATTTGCCGTACGTCTCTCCAGAAATGCGGCGATCGCTTCTTTATAGTCTGCCTGTTTTACCATCGCGTTCAGCAGGTCATTCGCTTCACGGACGGACGCGCCAATATCCCGGTGAAAGTCGACATAGGTTTGGCGCTTTGATTGATAGGCCGCTTCTGGTGAAACCCGTGTGATCAGATCCAAAGCATAGGCTCGAGCCACGTTGCTCAACTCGGCAGGGGCTACGAGTTGGTGGACAAGGCCCATCGCGTGTGCCTCATCCGTTAGAAACTTGCGGCTAGATATCAGTAACTCCATGGCCCGCGACCCGCCGATCAATCGCGGCAACAACCAGGACAGGCCATATTCCGCGGGCAGATTTAGGGGGCCATGCGCCGTCGTCAGTTTTACGCCCGGGACCGCGAAACGAATGTCGGCATAGCAGGCCAGCACCAGGCCGACGCCGGCGGCTGCGCCATTGATCGCGGCGATGACCGGCTTTCGCACAGCAAAATGATAAGAGAAATCTTCGCGAAATGGCGCAAATTCCGTGTCGCCTGGCGTGACAAGATCAGACGCCGTCCCAGCGTCGTATGAGCCGGACTTAGAATGACCGTCCAGTGCTTGCGAGTCGCCGCCAACACAAAATCGATCACCTGCGCCGGTGATCAGAATGACTCGCACTTCATCTGATTCATCTGCCTGATTGAGCAGATAGCGATATTCGGTGTGCATCCGCCCGGTCCAGGCATTGCTACGATGCGGACGGTTCAAGCAGATCGTCGCGATCTGATCGGAAACATCATACGAAGTGGCTTTTAATTCCATGACCGCGTCTGTTCGATTGTCAGACCTTCAAACTGGCCTGAGTCGCGCCACGCCGCGATATGCGCGAAGAAGGTCCTTGCGCCGCCTGGGTGCCCCAGCCCATGCCGGTTCTTTTCGGTGACCCCTTCACCCTCATTATTATAGTATCCCGGAGTGCATTCGGTGTTGCCGATCATCATGCCGGCACCGCTCAAGACCAGGTCGACCCAGGCGTCTTGTGCCGCCTTCGTCGGTTCAACTTGCGTCGCATTCTCTGCTTCAGCATGCGCCACGACGGCACTGATCGTATTCGCGTGGTCGACAATATTATGCGGCACGTTCGAGATCAGAAGCGCCGCCTGATTGGGCTGAACGATAAACGCGTTCGGAAAACCGTGCACGTGCAGGCCGTGAAGCGTGCGCATGCCAGTCTTCCAGGCTTGCGATAGCGAGACACCATCGCGCCCGACCGGGTCAAAGCCCGACCGTTCGGTATAATCAGAACCGACTTCGAAGCCGGACGCATAGACGATGCAATCAACTTCATATTCTTCGCCATTTGCGATCAGGCCTTTTTCCGTGATGCGCTCAACGCCTTTGCCATCGGTGTGTACCAGACGGGTGCCGGGTTCATTGAAGGCTTGCAAATACTGGTCATGGAAGCAGGGGCGTTTGCACAATTGACGATACCAGGCTTTCAGGTTTTCAGCGGTTGCTTGATCGTCGACCACATCATTGCAACGCTCTCGAATTTCTTCCATCTTCTCAAAGTCAGCATCCTCGAATGCTTCGAGCAGCGTTTCTGGTGTCCACTTGGCCGGCGGGAGTTCCTGAACCTTGGCGCGAATGCGTCGGGACAGTTCGGTCCAGCCATCCATGACATAGTCTTCTTGTGGGAAACCCTGCGACTGGTTGTCGACGAAATTCTCATACCAACGCTGTTGCCAGCCCGGCGTCGCAATCGAGGCGAACCAGTCCGGGTCGATCGGTGCATTGTCGCGCACATCAATCGAAGATGGTGTGCGCTGGAACACGAGCAACTCTTTCGCCGCCTTGGCGAGATGCGGAACGCATTGCACAGCCGTCGCGCCAGTGCCGATGATCGCCACCCGCTTGTCGGCCAACTTATCCATTGGCGCACCGTCGGGTGATCCGCCTGTATAAGCATAGTCCCAGCGACTGGTGTGAAACGCTTTTCCTTTGAACGTCTCAATGCCGTCAATGCCGGGCAGTTTTGCAACATGCAGCGGTCCGGTACCCATGCCGACATATTTTGCGGTGAAGGCATCGCCGCGCGAGGTTTTGATCAACCATTGAGAAGAGTCATCCTGCCATTCAACGGCGGTCACTTCTGTGTGGAACAGAGCATCATCATAGAGATCGAACTGCTCGCCAATGCGGCCACAATGATTGCGGATCTCAGGCGCATGCGCGTATTTTTCCGTCGGCATATGCCCGGTCTCTTCGAGCAGTGGCAGATAGATCATCGAGGCCGTATCGCATTGTGCGCCGGGATAGCGGTTCCAATACCAGGTGCCGCCAAAATCTCCGCCTTTTTCGATGATACGGACGCTGTCTATCCCCGCTTGTTTGAGCCGAGCCCCGACCACCAGGCCAGCAAAGCCACCGCCTATGAAGGCGAACGTGACATGATCCGTGACAGGCGGGCGATCCTTCAAGGGCGTGTATGGATCGACAGCAAGATCATCAAATGTGCCTTCCAGGCGAACATATTGGGCGTTGCCGTCCGCGCGCAGGCGTTTGTCGCGTTCCTCGGCATATTTCTTTTTGAGCGCAGTCTTGTCGAGTGTCGTAGCCGTCATTGGAGTCTCCCGTTACGGATTTCTCCCCGGCCTTCCCGGGCGGAAGCCAAGCCTTGCCGCGAAGACTCCCTAAATCTGACCCGATTGCGGACATATTTGTAAGCAAACGCTCACACTTCCAAGCAAGGAGTGTTCCCCCATGAAGTTTCTCAAACCTTTTCTCTGCGCCGTTGCGCTTGTCGGCGTCTCCGCTTGTCAAACGTCGCTTCAAACCACGTCCGGTGCAGATTATCTCGCGCGCTATGATGCCAGCCATGAAATCGCGAATGGCATGCCGACCGATGTCGATGAAGATGTCCGGCGGATTGCAGCGATTGAGCCAAACCTTGTCTTTCCGGCCCGCATTGGCCTGGCCCGAATTGAAAACGGCGCGCTCACCGCCTTGCCCGCAGATGAAGCGCGGATCTGGCAAGATCTGATTGAAGAGATTGGCAGCGACTATGGTGAGTTCGTTCCGGTCAGTCCTCTGATCACATCAATGGTCAGCGAGCCAGCGGCACCCGGCATGGACCGGGCAGCCTCTCTGGTCGCCAATATCAGACGCGGCGCGGCGCGGCAGCATCTCGATTACGTTGTCACTTATGAGGTCGGCTCGAGCCGCCAGCAAAAAGCCAATGCGTTGGCGCTGGCGGATCTGACTATTATTGGCATGTTCGTTCTCCCCAGTCGTACCGTCCAGGTCGAAGCGACGGCGTCCGCCCTCATGCTCGATGTCCGCACCGGCTATCCTTACGCCACTCTGACCACGCATGCTGACAAATCGGGAGTCAGTCGCGCTGTGTCGGAATGGTCCACCAGTCTCGATTATGCAGACACCGCGGAAGAGCGCGCAGTGGCCAAACTGGCCCAGGAATTTGGCAAGGCGATGGGCCCGCTTGCTGTGCGGGCGATGCCCCGCGCAAAAGGGGGCTGACCTTGAGACAGCCTGTGCGGCGTTCGAAAAAATGGCTAGTCTGGACTGACTGCGGCTAGGCAGAGGTCCAGACGACCCAAAAAAAGCATGCCGGACCGCATAAGGTCGAGGGAGGCGTGACCTATGAGCGATACATCTGATACACCCAAAGCACCGACGACAATCATGGAGATATCAGCCTTCGATCCGGCGGCGCGAGATGATCCCCATCCTCGCCTGAAGGCTTTGCGCGAGACATGTCCAGTTTTGCGCGATGAAGGCGTGAAGACCTGGTTGCTCAGCGGCTATGATGACATCCGCGCGACGGTGAATGACCGCACCTTTGCGCGCCATCCCAAACATGCCGAGCCGGGCTCTATGACCCGCATGATGGTTGATCCGGATGATCCTGAGGGGCGTCGGTCGAGCATCTTGTTCCAAGATGACCCGGACCATTCCCGCAATCGCTTGCCATTGGTCAAAGCCTTTTATGCGCGCATCAAGAAGATGGAGCCCGAGATCGAAAAGATGATCGACAAGGTCATTGATGCGGCACCGGCCACCGGGCGGTTCGACATTATGGAGCAGATCGCGGTGCCTCTTCCGATTATGATCATTGCTTATATTCTCGGTGTTGATGAGACGCGCCTGGAGGAGTTTCGCGACTGGTCGGAAGGTGTGATCTTGAGTCTGAATCCTCTGCGGTCAGAACAAGAAACCAAGATCATGATGGCTTGCGGCGAAAAGCTGGACGCCTATTTTACCGAGCTGATGGCGGCGCGCCGCGATGACCCGCAAGACGATCTGATCAGCGATATGGTGCAGGCGCAGGCCGATGGCGGTGACTTTGAGGATGATGAATTGCGCACCAATCTTCAGGCGCTTTTGGTTGGCGGAAACCTCACGACCACGGACTTGATCGGTAATGGCGTTTGGCTCTTCCTGAATCATCCCGAGCAGATGGAAGCGCTGAAGGCCGATCCGGGCCTTGCAGCGCAGGCGGTGGAAGAAGTCCTGCGCTACGAAGCGCCGGTTCAGGCGACATCGCGTATCGTCTCGGAAGACCGCGAGGTCGCTGGCTGTCCGATGAAGAAAAGCCAACCGGTCTTCATGTCGCTTGCCGCTGCCAATCGTGACCCTGAGAAATTCGATACGCCGGAGGCCTTTGACATCACATTGAAGCGGCCTTCGCATGTTTCATTCGGAGGTGGCGCACATATCTGTATTGGCGCGCCGTTGGCGCGGATCGAAGCGCGCCGCGTCTATGAGAAACTGTTTGTCCGCTATCCGAATATGACCTTGCCGGAGCAGGATATTGTCTGGCGCGCCTTGCCCTTCTTTCGCGGGATTGAGCGGCTTGAAGTTGAAGTGGATTGAGCTGTACTGGCTAGAACCAAGCGCGTTTAAGTCGACCAATGGTTTCGGCCATTTCCGACCGTGTCATCGCATACACTTCTTTATCCACCCAAATCCCGTCCGCGGTCCGTTCAAAGTTTCGGAATAAAGCCTCTCGCGCAAGCGCCAGGGCTGCGAGATTCGAGACCAAGTATTCATTGTTCGGATTGATTTGCCATTCCAACCGCTTCGCGCGCCAATCATAAGCGCGTTGAATCATCGCGAGCTGCGTCACCTGGTACATTTTCGAGTTCGCAAGCTCGCGCGGGTGCCAAGCGATCGCGTTGCGAACGCGGCGATGAATTTTGTTGATATCATTAAAGCCCGTGACGCCTGCAAATAGATTGTCGGATTGTCGGAACACGGCGAACGTCGCGGCTTGGCCGGTTTTCTGCGCGGCAAGAATTGCCTTGAAATAATGATTGAGACTGGTTCCGCCTGGCAAGGCGGGCATCCATTTCCACACCGACTTTTCAATTTCCGATGCGAAAATATGGTCACGATGGTCCGCGCTGAGCGGTTCCAACCGAACGATTTCATTTTCGAGGCCCGGGGCGGAGAGGTCCATCTTCTCAACTTATGCCAATGTCATAACAGTATAGCACTGACATCATCTAAAGTCTCATCAGACTCGCGAGATTGTTTTTTTGCATGTCCGATGAGCCGCCAACGATGGGCATGCCGAGCAGGTCGCGGACATGGCGTTCCATATCATACGCATCTGAAAGCGCGTAGGCGCCCATGACTTGCTGGCACGTCGTGGCAATTTCTACTGCTGTATCAGCGACGAACAATTTCGCCATCGAGGTTTCGATGCTGCAGGGCTGACCGGTCTGAGCGAGATAAGCGCCATGGTAAAGCATGTGCTTGGCCGCTTGCAGCTTGGTGCGGGCTGTGACCAGCTTGTGCCGGATCGCCTGATGTTGAGAAATCGGCTTGCCGAATTGCTCGCGTTCTTGCGCATACTGCCAGGCTTCCTCAACCGCGGCGCGGGCAATGCCATAGGCGACAGCCGTGATTTCAATTTTCTCGACGTCCAGAGCTCGGCCCGCGAGCAGTTTCCAGCCTTTGTTCCAATTGTCTTCGCCGCCGACAATCGCCGATTTCGGCAAACGGACATTGTCGAAATAGACATCCATGGACTTGGTGTAGCGCAAATTGGAATGCTCAATCGCTTGCATGCTGACGCCCGGCGCATCTGTCGGGATGAGCAGGAAAGTGAGATTCTTGTACCGGTCCTCCGGCGGGCCGGACCGGGTCAGGCAATAGATATAGTCTGACCAGTCCGCACCGGTGCACCAGCGTTTGGCGCCATTGACGACAATCTCGTCACCTTCCATGGCGCTGCGTGTTTCGACACTGGCAAGATCGCCGCCGACATTTGGCTCTGACAAACCATAGCAAAGAAACATTTCCCCGCGTGCCAGTTTGGGCAGAAATTCGGCCTTCTGTTCGTCCGAGCCATTCTCTGACAGGTTCATACCGCCATAGAAGGCGGCATGGATATATGGCCCGGCCAGGAACGCGCCAGCCTGGCACAGCTCATCAATCACAGCTGTGGCACCGATTATGTCCTGACCCATACCGCCATATTCTTCTGGAATGGTCAGCCCGATCAGCCCCATTTCCGCAATCTGTTTGAACGTCTCGCGCGGCCAGGTCGAGTTGCGGTCCCATTCGCGGCGTTGGTCGCGCGGCGCATGCTCTGTCACAAAGCGCTGCAACTGACGCCGGATTTCAGTGATATGGTCGGGTTCGTTTGCGAAATAGCTCATGCGAAATCCTTAGAGCGGATGCGCGCCCCGCGGAAGCGGTCTCCCCGCGACAGATGTGCCTGTTATGCTCAAGGCATGAAAGCGACGGAGACGGGTGAGATCTGTTGAGGTGGCTCTGTCGGCGCTGCCAGCGGCTTGCTCCACCATTGCGTGTCGCGCCAGGCGCCCTGCTTGTAACCGACATTTGGATATGTACCGATAAGCGTGAACCCCATAGCCTTATGGATGGCGACGCTGGCGTCATTTGGCAATGCGATGCCAGCAAAGGCCATAACATAGTTCTGTCGCTTCAAAGTCTCGAACAGTGTGCGATAGAGTTTTGACCCGACGCCTTTGCCGCGCGCGCTCGGGGCGCTGTAAATCGTGACATCAACGGAACTAAGATAGGCCGCCCGCGTGCGATGCGGTGACGCGTATGCATAAGCAAGCGGGACTTCATCCTCGGCAATGAGCCAAGGATAGAGATCGCCAGCTGCGGCAATACGATCTGAAATGTCGTCAGTGTCTGGCGCGATTTGTTCAAACGAGGCCCAATGGTCCTCGACAAATGGTCGATAGGTTTCAGCGATGAAACCTGCATCGGCTGGAATGACGCGCCGGATTTGCATCATTTCTGAATCTCCAACAGTCGGACCAAATATTAGCCTCCAATCTCATCCGTGTCATAAGGCACGGTCTGATAGACTTGATTAATCCAGTTTCCGAACAACAGGTGGGCATGGCTGCGCCAGCGGTTTTGCGGC
Source organism: Pseudomonadota bacterium (assembly GCA_039030525.1). Lineage (GTDB taxonomy): Bacteria > Pseudomonadota > Alphaproteobacteria > Caulobacterales > Hyphomonadaceae > Henriciella. Next base: position 11,323 of record JBCCDZ010000061.1, read on the forward strand.
GCCGCGTTAACATCATCATTTGGAAAATAGCCATGCGGCGGACGGATCGCCTTTCCGGTGGCAACATCGCGCTCATACTCTTCTTTCAAAGAGGTCGAGTCATATTCGATATGATTGAAGCAATACAGACTGCGCGCCGCCGGATCAGAGAGCAGGCAAGGGCCCGTAAAATCGCTATCCATCAGAATGTCGAGCGCAGGGGCTTTGGCAATGTCTGCAGCCCGAACCTCTGTCCAGCGGCTGACAGGAATTTGAAAATCGTCGCTGAAGCCTGACAGGTATGGCGACGTCGGGGCGAGGTTGCGGTGGCGGTAAACGCCAAAGGCTTTTTCCCCAAGTTGATGCTTCGGAACACCATGGAAATGATACGCGGCGGCCATCGCGCCCCAGCAAATGAAGAAACTGGAATGAACATGGGTGCGTGTCCAATCGAAGATTTCGATCAGCTCATTCCAGTAGGTAACGTCTTCAAAGGGCAGCGTTTCTATCGGTGCGCCGGTGATGATGAAGCCATCAAACTTGCGATGCTTCACTGCGTCCCAGTTTTGATAGAAGCTGATTAAGTGATCCTGACTGGTATTCTTGGGCGTGTGCCCGCCAACCATGATTAGAGTCATTTCGATTTGCAGCGGACTGGCGCCGATCAGCCGGGCAATCTGGGTCTCGGTGCGGATCTTGTTCGGCATCAGATTGAGCAAGCCGATTTGCAGCGGGCGAATATCCTGGCGGATAGCGTCGGAATCTGACAGCACCGCCACACCTTCTTCCGCGAGCGTTTCGCGCGCAGGAAGAGAATCCGGAATTTTGATCGGCATACGCCTCTCCGTTCAGTCATGACGCTATCAGGAAGGCGGACAAGGGACAGTGATGTCGATTCCGCGCGGCCTTTTAGCGACTTGTTTAACGTGGCTGCAAGCCGACCGGCCAAATCACCACGAGAGGCAGGGAAA
>JBCCDZ010000062.1:0-12194 GCA_039030525.1 Pseudomonadota bacterium
CGTGCAACTGCGTTTGCGCTGGCGATGCTCGGCGTATTTTCAGTCCCTGCTTATGCGGCCGGACTGAAAGCCACCCAATCGGTTGAAGTGGCGACGGTGTCTGTCAATGCAGATGGTGCTGAGAGCTTGTCTTTCTCGCCGGCATCAGATGTCGAACCTGGGGAACAGGTGCGTTATCGGCTTGCATATTCGAATGACGGCGCGGACGCGGCTGACAAGGTCAGTCTGGTAATGCCTGTGCCGGCTGAAGTGACGTACGTTGAGGGTTCGGTTGACGGCAATCCGGGCCTGGTCACCTTCTCGAGCGACAATGGCGCAACCTTCGCCGACCGTGAGGCGGTTCTGGTGACCGATGGCGAGGCGGATCGCGTCGCCACGGCCGAAGAGATCACGCATATCAAATGGGTGTTCGATCAGCCCATCGCACCGGCGGAATCCGGCACAATCAGTTTCATGGCGGTGCTCAAATAGCATCCTGAGACAAGACTGCGGTCACCCCGGTGTCTTCGGCGCCGGGGTTTTCTATGTCCGGATCAGAGATAGTAATTCAGTTTCAAGCCCGGCTCAGACCAGCGACATTTGGCGAGCTTACCTGTCCCGGACAGGGTCACCCAGGCATCCCCCAAATCGTCACCGCCAAAACAGATATTGGTGACGAACGGATCCGGAAACGCCGTGTGCGAATGCGTGCCCTCTGGCGTAATCGTCGTGATCCCGCCATTCAAAATCGTTGCGACGCAAATATTGCCGGACGCGGCGACGGCGAGACTGTCAAAATATTGCAAGCTCGGCATCGCTGCGACGACGCGGCCCTTATTGAAGGGCGAGGCGTCCCGGGCTTGTCCAGGCGTGTCCAGGTCGAAAGCCCAGAGCCGCGCGGTCATTGTATCGGCCATGTACACTGTCTTCTCATCAGGTGACAGGCCAACGCCATTTGGTGAGATGTGATTATGGTCCAGTTCCGCCGCCTCTGACGCGCCATTAGCCAGGAAGAACAGGCCGCCAACATCGCGATGGCGCGGAAACGACTTGCCGAGATCGGTGAAATAGAGATTGCCATCACGGTCAAAGACCAGGTCATTTGGGCCCCGCAAAGGATGCCCCTCAACCGTGTCGAGCACGCGTTCGACTTTGCCGGTCGAAAGATCGACCCGCTCGATCCGGCCGCCTGAATAATCGTCCGCGCAGTGTCCGGGAATGAGCAGGCCATTGCGATCATGATATTTGAAACCGCCATTATTGCAGATCCAAAGCGCGCCATCCGGCCCGATCGCGGCTCCATTCGGGCCACCGCCGGGTTCCGCAATGATTTCTGACTTACCATCGCCCCAAATGCGCGTGACGCAGCCTTTGGCAATCTCGACCAGAATGATCGAGCCATCCTGCATCCAGACCGGACCTTCCGGAAACCCCAGGCCGTCTGCAACAATTTCGAAATCCATCTGACACCTTCCGCAAACTTTTGCTCAGTTTGGCGCGGAGTGGTCAGGCCAGCAAGCCTTACGCGAGGCGATCTAAGACTCGGATGGTGAATGCAAACTGATTCTTCTCGCCGGCCGGGACGTGGCGGGACTCTGTTTCCTGAAACTGTGCCTCGTCAAAGTCTGGGAAACTGGCGTCACCGTCGAGCGATGTATCGACCTCGGTAATGTAGAGGCGGTCGGCAATGGGTAGGGCTGCTGCATATATGGCACTGCCACCCGTGACGAATATCTCTGCTTTGCCCGACGCACGCGCCAATGCGCGCGCGGTCTCAATGGCGGCTTGTGTGGATGTGAAGACCCGCGCATCACGTGCCTCATATTGGCCGTCGCGGCTCAACACGATATTGTCGCGCCCGGGCAGGGGACGGCGCGGCAGACTTTCCCAGGTCTTGCGCCCCATTATAACGGGGCAGCCTTTGGTCACCGACTTGAAGTGTTTAAGATCGTCGGATAGGCGCCAGGGCAGGTCATTATCCTTGCCTATCACGCCATTTTTTGCGCGCGCCACGATCAAACAGAGCTTCACGATTGCGTCCAAAGGCTTCTCCTGCAGCTCACACGGCCTAGATGCTGGCCTTAAGATGGTTTGCCCCTTAAGAGCAAGCTTCGGTTGCGCGAATTGGGATGGCCTATGTTGATTGAGATCTGGGACGCTTTTGTTGGTATTTTGACAAACAATCGACCCGGCTTTCTGTTGCCGGTCCTGCTCGGTTTGGCAGCATCTGTCGCCATTCTATGGCGTCTGGGCGGGCGTATCTGGGCCATCATCTATGTCATGATGATCCCGTTTTTGAACTGGTCATTCGGCGTCGTTCCAAATCTTCAATTTGTCGGCCCCTGGGTTGAGAATGCGGACGCTATGTTCTCGTTCATCTTTCCTGCGGACACGCCGGATCCGAACGGCTTGATGCTGCATCCGCTGACGCTTGTGACCGGGCTGGTCTTCGTGATCCGCGATTTCGTACAGCGCGAAATGCGGCAATGGGTGCTGCTGGCCATGATCATGGCACTGTGCTGGTCAATGTATTATGCGTGGATCGTGATTGTGATCGCTTCAGGACTGGCTTTCTTTGTGTCCGAGTTTTTCGACTGGCTGCTCTTCACCTTCACCAAGATGAAGCTGTCCAAGCGCATCCTCTATTCCAGTGCCGTGGCCACGCCGATTGATACAAGCATCTTTCTGTATGGCGCGGATCTCGCCAAGCAGATGCAGCTCGGCATGGACCCAGGCAATACGTTGACCCTGGCCAACTGGATTGTCTTCATCATCGGCAAAATGATCGGCGCTTTTGTGGTATCCGAGATGATCCGCCGGCGCGAGAATGCGGGACTCACGGATCCGTATGAGGATCATCCGGCCCAATCGGCGATGGTTTAAGCGCCGCCAAAGCGCGTCGACTGCGCCCGCTGCCAATCACTGGCGAGCGGCGTTGAGGCCGGATCCTCCAGCAAGGCGCCGGGCGCGATCAGGTCATAAGCGAGATCGGCCGGAACGGCATGGTCTTCTGTCACGCGATGAATGATGTGATGTGGTTGCAAGTCTGACGGGTGCTGGCAGCCAGCGGCCCCGACCACTTCCATCAGCGCGGCGACGGTATTCTTGTGAAAGTGATAGACGCGCTCGGCTTTGTCCGCGACGACCAGGCCGCGCTGGCGTCCCGGATCAGACGTCGCGATCCCGGTCGGGCAGGTATTATTGTGGCAATGCAGCGATTGAATGCAGCCGAGCGAGAACATGAATCCGCGGGCGGTGTTGATCCAGTCAGCCCCGAGCGCCAGAGACGCAGCCATATTGAAGGCCGAGATCTGTTTACCGCTGGCGGCGAGCTTGATGTCATCCTTCAATCCGCAACCGACCAGAGCATTGCGGGCAAAGATCAGGCCCTGGCGCAGCGGCGTCCCGACATGATCGAGGAATTCGCCAGGTGCTGCACCCGTCCCACCTTCAGCGCCATCGATGACAATGAAATCCGCGCGTTGGCCGGTCTCCACCATGGCTTTGCAAATGCCGAGAAACTCAGAGCGATTGCCGATGCAGAGTTTGAATCCGACCGGCTTGCCGCCGGACAGGTCGCGTAGCTGATGGACGAAATCCAACATCTCTTTCGGGGTTGAGAAAGCGGTATGATGTGGCGGAGAATAACAGGTCTCGCCGACCGGGATGCCGCGGGCCTCAGCGATTTCGGGGGTGACTTTCGCACCCGGCAAGACGCCGCCATGACCGGGTTTAGCGCCTTGGCTGAGTTTGATTTCGATCATTTTGACTTGATCAGATGTCGCTGTTTCCGCGAACTGGACCGGGTCAAAATTGCCATCCGGAGCGCGGCAACCAAAATAGCCGGAGCCGAGTTCCCAGACGAGATCACCGCCGCCAGCTTTGTGATATCGAGACACCCCGCCTTCGCCGCTATCGTGATAAAAGCCGCCTTTCGCGGCGCCGCGATTCAGCGCTTCGATGGCATGCGCCCCAAGTGAGCCAAAACTCATCGCCGAAATGTTCAACACGCTGGCAGAATAAGGTTGCTTGGTGCCGGGCGCGCCGATCAGGATCCGCGGATCTGTTTCATCTGGATGGTTGGCTGCGATCGAATGGGCGAGCCATTCATAAGGCGGATTATCAATGTCCAGGTGGCTGCCAAACGGCTCGACAGAGGACACATTCTTAGCACGGCGATAGACCATGGCGCGTTCTTCATGATTGAACGGGCGGCCCTCGGTCTGGCTTTCTACCATATAAGAACGAAAGAAAGGACGCATGGCTTCAGCAATCCATCGAAGCCGTCCGAGAATGGGAAAATTGCGCCACAAAGTGTGCCGGGTTTGACCAAGGTCATAGATCCCCAGCAGCGCGGCGGCCGCCAACAACAAAGCGAGGGCATAGAGCCAGGCGGAAGACTGTGCGCCCCATAAGCTCAAGCCGAGCAGGGCGAGGACAATCAGGAATGGAATAAAACGGATCATGCGCTGAAGATTAGATTCTGATGGAGTTCAGTCAAACCAAAAGGGCACTGGCTTCGCGGCGAAGAATTGCTTAACCTTGCCTATCCAGGAGGAATACCACGACGAAGCTCAAAGCCGTTTTAGTCTCCACTTTGCTTGCCGTCAGTCCGGCGATTGCTCAGCATAACGGGACGACGCAAGAATTTGAAACTCCGTACTGGACTGAAAAGCCGGTGATTGAAGCCATCGGGCGAGCCAAACTGGAGTTAGCGCCCAATCGAGGGCAATTTTCGGTTCAATTTGTCGAGACTGACAGAAATTCAAAGGCCGCGATGGAGGCGGCCGTTGAGCGCGCTAGAGGTGCTTATGCCGCGATCAAGGCTGTTGCGGCGGAGCAGTCAGAGGTCACGACTTCTGTCTCTGTTAGTCCGTATTACGAACAATATCGTGACCGAGATGGCGATCGCATTGAAAACCGTCGCGCGGACAAAGTTATCGGCTACGAAGCGCGCGTTAGCGTTCAGGTGCTCATAAAGGATGTCGGTCTCGCCGGGGACGCGCGCGCTGCAGCATTGGCTCTAGGTCCTGAACAATCCGATCCGCTACGTATCTATCTGGAGCACACGGCGGATGTGTTGCGACTTGCTTATGAGGCGGCGGTTCAGGATGGTTCGGAACGGGCGCGACTAAGCGCGGCGGCTGCGCAGGCGCGTTTGGGACCCCTGCTTGTGATTCAAGAGGGGCAGGGTCCGTGTCTGGGACAATGGATGGGTATTGTGGGAAATACTTATACAAATCGTGAGCCCCGTGCGAATGCGGCACGCAAGATGAGCACAGTTAGCGTTACTGCTTCACGTTTGGAGTCTGTTCCATCGGTTTCACCCGCCGATATTGAAGCGCTCAACTTGCCCTCCGACCGACCGGTTCAGACGATCGAAGCACAAGTCTGTATGATCTACGCCATTGGTGAGTAATCAGAACCCGTTCAGTTTGGCATAGCGATCGCGATGAAAACTGCCGCCACCGAGCATGGCTTCCTGCACCCGCGCGCGCTTCATATAAAGGCCGCTATCATGGTCATCGGTCATGCCGATGCCGCCATGGAACTGTACGGTCTCGTTTGACACCAAATGGATCAGATCCGACGCCCGTGCCTTGGCCAGGCTGGCCAGTTCGGCTGTATCGTTTCGGCTCTCATCGATCCCGGTTAAAGCGGCCCCAACACACGAGCGGGTCAGCTCTATTTCCGTGAACATTTTTGCCGCACGGTGCTGCAAGCTTTGGAATGAACCGATCAGCTGACCGAATTGTTTGCGGGTTTGCAAATAATCCAACGTCATCTCGAACGCGGCCTGGGCACTGCCAAGCGCTTCTGCCGCCATCGCGATACGACCATGATCAAGCGCGGGTTCGAGAATTTCCCAGCCCGCGTCGACGGCGCCGATGACATTGTCTTCGCTGACCGCAACATCTTCGAAATGTAGGTGCGCGGCGCCGTGCGAGTCGACGGTGTTGAGTGCCTGCACGGTCAGTCCAGTGGCATCCTTGGGAACAATGAACAGGCTGATGCCATGTGCTTGTCCGGCTTCGCCAAAAGTTCTGGCGACGATGATGAACATATCCGCGTGATGGCCATCGCTGACAAAGCGTTTGGCGCCATTCAACGTATAGCCCTGACCGTTTCGATCGGCCTCAGTCGCGATATTCAGCGGCGCGTGGTGGGTGCCTTCGTCCAGCGCTAGCGCAACTGTGACATCGCCGCTGGCAATCTTGGGTAGCCATTCTGCCTTCTGTGTTTCTGAGCCGCCAAGGACGAGCATGCTCGCGCCCAAAACGGCGGTCTGAAGCAGTGGAGTTGCGGCGATGGTGCGGCCCTGGGCTTCCATGATCTGGCCCATGGCGACCATGCCAAGCCCGACGCCATCATACTCTTCTGGGACCAAGACCCCAAAGAATCCAAGTTCGGCCAGTTTTGTACGTGTTTCGGCATCAATGCCATTTGCGCCGCCATCACGCAGACCGCGTAAATGGGTGACGGGTAATTCATCACGCGCGAACGCCATCGCGGTATCGCGCAGCATTTGCTGGTCTTCTGATAGGATGAAAGCCATTATTGATGCTCCCTCAGGCCAAGCACACGTTTGGCAATGACGTTGAGATTGATTTCGCTGGTGCCGCCTTCGATCGAATTGCCTTTCGACCGCAGCCAGCCGCGGGTTGCCTTCTTGGCGTCGTCCGCAAAGCCATCGCCGGACCAGCCAAGGCCATCCGTGCCCAGGGCTTCGACGATCAGTTCACATTTGTCCTGGTTCATTTTTGCGGCCGCATATTTCATGATCGAAGCGGTATGCCCGACTTCCTGACCTGCTTTGGCTTGCTCGGCTGACCGTTGCACCGTCAAGCCGAACGCTTTGGCATACATCAGGTGATCAGTGATGCGCGCACGTAAGTCACCATCAGAGACACGGCCGGATTCGTCTACACCAACATGCTGTTTGGCATATTCTTGTGGCGGCAGAATACCCGATCCGCCGGTGCCGCCAAAGCCGCCAGCAGAGATCGACGAGCGCTCAAACTGCAAGAGACGTTTGGCAATCGTCCAACCGGCATTGAGGTCGCCAACCAATTGATCCTTTGGAACCTTCACATCCGTGAAAAAGGTCTCACAGAAGGGCGATGAGCCAGAGATCAGTTTGATCGGCCGAGCTTCGACGCCTTCGGTCTGCATATTAAAGACCAGGAAGCTGATGCCATCATGCTTGACCGACTTATCGGTCCGAACCAGGCAGAAAATCCAGTCTGCCTGATCCGCATAGGACGTCCAGACTTTCTGACCATTGATCAGCCAGTGATCGCCTTTGTCTTCACATTTGGTCTGCAATCCGGCGAGGTCAGAGCCTGCGCCCGGTTCAGAATAACCCTGACACCATCGCGTTCTGCCATTGACGATATCCGGAATGAAGCGCTTCTTCTGTTCGTCATTACCGAACTCAAGCAAAGCCGGGCCGAACATCCACAAGCCAAAAGAAAACAGCGCCGGTCGCGCTTTAATCCGACGCAATTCCTGTTGCAGAACACGCGCTTGTGCCTTGTCCAGGCCGCCGCCACCATACTCGGCAGGCCACTCCGGTGCAGTCCAGCCGCGCTCACCCATGCGCTCAAGCCAGATTTTTGAGTCCGGGTTTTTGAACGCTTCGCGGCGCCCGCCCCAGACGATTTCATCATCTTTCATCGGCGTTCGCATACTGGCTGGACAATTCTGTTCCAACCAGTCGCGCACTTCGGTGCGGAACGCTTCAAGCTCTTCGGGGGCATCAAAGGCCATGATTATTCTCCCGTTAGACTGCCGAGATTGGCAGCTTTGTTCACATCAACACGTCAACATAACGGGCGCTTGCGCGAATGACCATGTATCACGCCGGGTTAGACGCTATTCTCCGACCGCGTACGCAAATTCCTCACGCGTGATCTTGTTGTCCTGATTGACGTGGTAGGTGGCGATCTCTCGCATCTGCATGCGTTCGCCACTCTCTTTTTGGGTGACGTCAATGTCGAAGATCACGCTGAACCGATCCGAGCCATGCACAAACGGTCCTTCGACAGTCATCGCATGCAGCTCATGCGCGCCATACCACCATTCATTCTTGGCCTTGATGGCGTCCAGGCCGGGGGCTTCCGCGCTGCCGGTTGGCATCGCCATCGCTTCAACCGAAATGGCGTCAGCAGTGTAATAATTGTCCTGTAGCTCGGTTTCGCGATGGGATTTGCAATGGTCGATCAAAGTCTGTCCCAGTTGCATCAATTCTTGCGGTGTTGGCATGTCAGCCCCTCCTTATTCTCGGGACTTGAACAAAACAAGAACACATAAAGAGAGTCAAGTTAAATCGAGATCCTAGAATCGACCTAGAAAGCCATGCTCAGGTCCGGTTTCGACGCCCACAATATTCAGCAAATGAACGACAATCAGGAACAGACCGAACACACAACCGATCATGATCAATCCCCAGGGAAGTTGGTGAGGACGCTGATCCTTTTTCCGGACGGTTCCCATCTTAGACTGTGCAAAGACGCCCAGCGCGATGAAGCCGGCGGCAATACTGAGGCTGATAATCCAGTCGAGCACGCGGCGATATCTTTCCTATCTCTTGGTCTGTGCGGCGTCTTTGCCCAGAAAAATGGTGCCTTCGCAAGCTCCCAAATGGCGCGGTATGCCGCGATCGAGTGCAACGGCCAATAGAATGGCCGGGTGAAGACCGCCGCGGTGCGCTCAAGTGTCAGGCGTCCGGGAGAAAACACATCGCTTGCTGCACCCACAAGGAGCGCAGTGCAAAGCAATCCAGTGCCGAAAACACCAATCGTGAGTTGCGGCGACACGAACACAATGATGAGCATCACCACACATGGCGCATGGCAAAGGGGGGCAAGGATTGCACCCCCGAGACAGAGCTGTGCAATCAAAAACGGAACGGCGCCCATTTGTTGCAGGGTTTTATCCGGCGCGCGCATCATAACGAGCCAGGTTTGAATGAACCCTTTGATCCAGCGCGACCGTTGGCCCAACCAAACCCCAAAGACAATCGGCGTCTCTTCATGGGTTGGCAGCGAAATGGTGCCACAGACCAGGCCCGCGCGGGCGATCCGCATACCGAGGTCAGCGTCTTCAGTGACATTCCAGGAATCCCATCCGCCTAAGGCCTGCAGAGCATCTTTCCGGAAATGATTGCTGGTGCCACCGATCAATAAGGGCATGCGATAGAGCGCGAGGCTCGGCAACAACAAGCCAAACTGAACGGCATATTCGAGCGCCCATTGAGCGCCGAGCCAGCTGCGGCGCGAATCGCCAATCAGAGGGGCTTGCACACACACCAAATCACGCGCCGCGGATCTGAAGGCCTGATGCGCAGCCTGCAATTGATCGGGGTGAGGAATATCTTCTGCATCGTAAACTGTGATGTATTGTCCAAAAGCTTCAGACAATCCGAAATTGAGAGCATTGGGCTTTGTCCGTGGACCGCCTGCTGGGACAATCTGAAGCCGCGTGTTCTCTGGAAACGCCGCCGCATGCGCCGCCTCGATAGTTTCAGCATCATCCGACTCGAGAAGAATTTGGACATCCATTCGGGCGCTCGGCCAATTCAAGTCTGACAAGGCCTGTGCGAGTTGTGGAATGATGCCAGCTTCCTGATAAAGCGGAACCAGGATGGTATAGATTGGCAGTGTCTCGTCCGCATTGAAGTCTTGTGTCGAGGACCGCCGGGTCAGACGCAAACAGATCCCGATGAAGATTAGAAATCCTCTCCAAAACACCAATGCTGAGAAGATGCAGAAGAAGACCCACAAGGCCGTGACGAGCGTGAAAATGGGAAAGCTGATAATGCCGATGCCGAGAAATGCGAGACTGGTCTTGAGCCAGCGCGCCTGGCGCGCATCCAGCCCTGACTGAAATGACATTTCAGAGCCCAGTCTGGGAAAATCCGGCATGATGTCCGGATCACCGGCAACCGAGGCTGGCTGAGGCAGAGCATATTGCGGGAAATTGAGCCCCGGCTGCGCAGGATCAATTTTTGCATATATAATACTGTATTGGTTTGTATAATTCTCCATAAATGAAATAAAAAATAAGTATAAAATTGAATCAAGCATCCGCAAGTTGAGCTTTTGCGAATGCAAGCAGAGCGTCCACAGGTGGACAATCCCAGGCGTATGTTCTATATATGTTCCATGTCCGGTCTACACATCACCTGGTTTCGCCAAGATTTGCGCGTGCACGACCATGCCGCGTTACGGGCGGCTTGCCAGTCGGCGGAACGCGAAGGCGGGCAGGTTCTGGCCTTGTATGTTCTGCCGAATGCGAGCGGAGAAGACTTGGTAGCGTCGGCACATCCTACATTTTTAATGCAAGCTTTGAGCGATTTGCGCGGTGCCTTGGTCCAGCGTGAGGCAGTCCTTCATCTCCGACAGGGCGACGCACTCGAGATCCTGTCTGACCTGCATAAGAAGCACCGAATTATAAGTCTGCATTCGCACGAAACCTGGCCAGCAGACCCGATGGAGAAGATGACGGAAGCCTGGGCCTTGCGGGCGGGCGTCCAGTTTCGCCTTCATCCTCAATTTGATTCCGGGACCGCGGCCCGCGGTCATGAATCCTGGCAAACGGTCTGGGAGCGGTTTATGGCGCGTCCACGCAATGAAGCGCCCGACCTCATACCGTCCGCGAATGTTGGGATGGGACGTTGGCCAGATGAGCTTGATGCCGCATCATCGCGCGCGGACACAGATGACGCAGATGTTTCACTGGGCGGCCGCAAACATGCCATCAAACAGCTGCGCCGTTTTCTCGGCACTGGCGCGGAGGGTCAGCCAAACTTGCAATCCGGGCAGGCTGCGTTTGCACGCCTGAAACCGCATTTGATGCTTGGAGCTGTTTCTCCTCGCGAAGTCTGGCAAGCGGCGGTCGGGGCGCATCAACAAGCGCTTAAGGCCGGACTGGATATTCGGGCTGCGTCAATTGCGAGTTTTCTGCAATTGCTTCCGACTCTGTCGCAAAAACGCACGCATATGCAGACCCAAAAGGGCCGGCCGGTCGCTATCTCTGGAACTCGCATTCCCGCAGATTCGGGACAGCAATTGTCGCTCGGCTTGCGCGATAGCGGCCAATCATAGGGGGAAAATGCAGAAAATTACTGAAAAACGATATCTACATATTGAAAAACAATAAGGATGATGCTACATAGTATCTGTCAGAGAGACCTCAAAAGGGGCCTTTGATCCCGGCAGACCCGGGCCACATAATAAAGGACTAAAACAATGCAAGCGACTTCCTCCCAAGTCACCACCAGCGTCAGCGCCCCGACTTATTTCGACATCGAAGCTCTCGAAGACGAACCCGGCGTTTACATCCTCCCTGCGCTTCAGCGCGACGCCAAAGCGTCTGGCCGTGACCACTTACTGGTCGGCCGCCGTCGCCGCAGCAAACGCCGTCTGGCACGATAATCGTTCCAGGTCCGGCTCTGCTTGATCACCTCGTCCATTGGGCGGGGTGATTTTGATTTTGGATTAGAGATTCAATACATCTTTGGGTTTGATGAAGTTACGCAATCGAAAATGCGCCGGGACAAAGGCGCCGTCTTCATCTGCTTCGAACAGGACCGCCGCGCCTGTCGGTAGCTTAGACGCGATGCGCATCGCGGCTTGGTGGTCATGACTGCCAGCAGCGCGCAGAATGCTGAGAGACAGATCGTGCAAGCCTGGATTATGGCTGATGATGATCAAGGTCCGCGCACCGTCATGATCTGCGATCAGGTCTGAAACCCCGCGTTCGCCCGCGAGGTACAAGTCCTCCTCGAGGATCATCTCACATGCCCCGAATACCGCTCCAAGATGCACCCATGTTTCCCGCGTCCGGCGCGCGGTCGAAACAATCGCACGCTCGGGTGCCCAACCTTCAGATTTCAAAGCAGCCGCCATGGCGGCGGCGGCTTCATGCCCAACTGGCGTGAGCGCTCGGGCATGATCGTCAACGCCTTCTGTCCACGGCTCGGTCTTCGCGTGGCGCATTAAGATAAGACGCTGCATCTATGCTCCTCATGAATGGTGCAGGAAAACTAAACCTGCGAGTCAGGCTTTCCCCGTTGGAACGCTTCTTCATAGGCCTCATTTTCACTGCAGAAATCAAGCCAAATCACAAGGAGATGTCAGATGAGCCTTGTGCTCGGCGACACTGCCCCCGACTTCGAAGCAGATACCACTCAGGGCCGTATCCGATTCCAC
>JBCCDZ010000063.1:0-11881 GCA_039030525.1 Pseudomonadota bacterium
CCGACATTTTCATACGTCAGGCCATGGCCTGCATGTGGCTCTATTCCGCGCTTGGCGGCTTCAGCGGCAGCAAGTGTCAGCTTGTCCAGCTCTGCTGCCATGCCGGCCTCGTCGTTTGCGAGCCAGAGTTCGGCATATTTTCCGGTGTGCAATTCCACGACGGGCGCGCCGAGAACTTCAGCGACGGCAATCTGGACCGGATCGGGTTCAATGAAGAGCGAAACCCGCGAACCGGCGTCTCGCATTCGCGCCACGGCGGGCGCAACCTGATTGTGAAGTCCAGCAACGTTCAGGCCGCCTTCCGTGGTGCGTTCTTCGCGTTTTTCAGGGACAAAACAGGCGGCATGCGGTTTGAACCGTTCGCCAATGACCAGCATCTCATCGGTCACCGCCATTTCGAGGTTAATCGGCAAGTCGGTCGCCGACCGAATGCGCGTGAGGTCATCGTCTCGGATATGGCGCCGGTCTTCGCGGAGGTGGATTGTAATGCCATCTGCGCCGGCTGATTGCGCCAGCTCCGCCGCCCGGGCGGGGTCAGGAAACGCACCGCCGCGGGCATTGCGAATGGTTGCGACATGATCAATATTGACGCCGAGACGCAGGTGATCTGCCATTATTTCAATCCCCGACTGCCCGGCTTGTAGGCTGGTATGGATTCGAGTTCCGGTGGCAAATTATCGGCCGCATAGTCAGGGAATTTGATTGCGGCCAGCGACACCAGTTCACACCCAACATCGGCCTCGCCGCCGCTACGGTCGATAATGCACGATCCACCGACAACAGTACCTGGAAGCTTGTTCAAGGAGTCTACGGTTTCGCGGAAGGACAGGCCCGTCGTGACGATGTCTTCTGCGATCAGAACCCGATCAGTGTCGCCGATTTCGAAGCTGCGTCTGAGTTCGAATGCGCCTTCGACGCGTTCAACAAACACGGCGCGGCAGCCAAGATGGCGGGCAAGTTCATAGCTTGGAATAACCCCGCCCATTGCCGGGCCCACGACGACGTCAATTTCGCCAAGTCGCGCTTTTACTTTCTCCGCCAACGCACCGCACAGTTTAGATGACAGTTCTGGTTGCGAGAAAACCAAAGCCTTTTGAAGAAAAACGGGGCTGCGACGCCCCGATGAGAGAATGAAATGTCCTTCGAGCAGCGCTCCAGCTTCACGGAACACCTGCAGGACTTGCTCATTATTCAAATTCACTCTCCTCAATTCTTTCCACCCGTTCGACCACGGCGAGGGCACGAAGTGCAGCTTTGATCTGCTCCAGGTGCCGAAGATCATCGACTTCAATGTCGAAAGTCAATTCCATGAATCCGGGGCCACGGCTGCGCGTCGATACCTGGGTGATATTGCCGCCAGCTTGCGCTACCACACTACATTGCTGCGCCATGACACCCTTATTATCGGCGGCATTCACCGCAATTCGACCGACGGCGCGAACCCCGGATTTGGCGAGCTCCGTCCATTGTAAATCAACCCATAGATCAGGTTGATCATCGAACTCAGCGACTTTGCCGCAATAAATCGTATGGACGACCAGGCCTCGATCCGGTTGCCGCAGACCAATGATTCGATCGCCAGGTATCGGGTGACAGCAATCCGCGAGATGCAATGTCACACCTGGCGTGAGGTTTTCGCCGGCAATCATGCTGGATGCGTGTTCGTCGTCCAGCATCACCTTCGACTCGGCGTTACCGGAATGTAGGTCCAGTCCGGGGAAGGCGATCGTCAGAATACGCGCCACTTCATCATGGCTGCGTCCAAGCGCTTCGAACATGGCCTGGACGCCGTCGAAACCTGCGCGCTCGGACACTTTGCGCATGTCGACACTGACCGGGTCAATATCGTGCTGCCGCAAAGCGCGCTCCAACATGTTACGCCCGAGATTTGAGAATTGCTGGGTTTCCAGTTCCCGGCGTAGTTTTCTCTGCGACGCGCGTGCCCGACCTGTCACGCAGAGGGTTTCATAGCCAGGAAGAGGGCGAGGGTCGGAGCGTCGAACAACTTCGACGACATCGCCATTCTGTAAGGGCGTGCGAAGGTTTCGCAGGACGCCATTGATCTTCGCGCCTTCGCACGTATCGCCGACGGCGGTGTGAACCGCATAAGCAAAATCGAGCGGCATCGATCCGGCTGGCAGCAGGACCAATCGTCCCTTGGGCGTGAACGCGAAAACGTGCGTCCGATACATTTCCATCTTGGCATGCTCGAGAAAGTCCTCGGCATCGCCGCCATGGGTCAGGAGTTCGCCAAACGCGCGCAAATTTGCCGACGGATCGAGACCGGCGGCTTTTGAGCTGTCCAGGTC
This sequence comes from Pseudomonadota bacterium, assembly GCA_039030525.1. Taxonomy (GTDB): domain Bacteria; phylum Pseudomonadota; class Alphaproteobacteria; order Caulobacterales; family Hyphomonadaceae; genus Henriciella. The sequence continues at coordinate 2,310 of JBCCDZ010000063.1, forward strand.
GAACCCATAGGCACTGTCCTTATAAGTCCAGTGCGCGGCGACCCCGCGTTCGGCTGTATCGTCCATGCCTTCCGTGCGAATTTGGAGCTCGACCAGCCTGTTTCCGCTTGCTCTCACGGTCGTATGCAATGACGCGTACCCGTTCGGCTTAGGCACAGAAATGAAATCGCGGAACCGATCTGGAAGACAGGCCCATTCGGTGTGGAACGCGCCCAGCGCTTTGTAGCATTCGGGTATGTCGGCAACGATCACCCGAAAGCCGAATATATCCGCAACGCCTTCAAAGGAGATCGATTTCTTCTCAAGCTTGCGCCAGATCGAGTAGGGCTCTTTGCGTCGACCTTTGACCCTGCATTCAAGTCCTTCGCGTTCCATCACCTGGCGAATGGCGAGGCGGATCCGCTCCAGATCGTCTTTGTTGCGCGATTCCAGCGCTTCCAGTTGCGACAAGATTTGCGCTCTGGCTTCTGGATTGAGATGCTGGAAAGCGAGGTCTTCCATTTCTGACGCGACATAGTGTAGACCAATCCGTCGCGCTAAAGGGGCATAAAGGTCCATGGTCTCACGCGACACACGTCGTCGGGACTCTTCTTTCTTCTTGAAGTGCAGCGTCCGCATATTGTGCAAACGATCGGCCAGCTTAACCAGAAGAACACGAACGTCATTGACCGTCGCGAGAATGAATTTCTGGAAGTTCTCGGCCTGTTTGCTGGCTTCGCTCTGATACTCCAACTGGCCGAGCTTGGTGACGCCATCGACCAGTTCCGCGACATCAGCGCCGAACTGGCTTTCGATCATGCCGAGATCGACATCATCGCAGTCCTCGACGGTGTCGTGCAGCAAGCCTGCCATGATGGTCGCTTGGTCGAGACGTATGGATGCAAGCAAGGTCGCAACGCGCACGGGATGCGAATAATATGGATCACCGGATTGGCGCAGCTGATCGCCATGCTTCTCGCGCGCGAAATCATAGGCTTGATGCAGGAGCGCCCGATTGGCGTCCGGTTGGTAAGCGAGCACCATGCCCGCCAACTCTTCTTTTGTCAGAAATGGCTCGTCATCACGAATGCCGCGCGGCGGCCTCGAGGCGCGCGACCGGTCTTCAGTTTTGACGGTCGCTGTTGCCATTTACACCTACATTCGGTCGTCGCGGCCGGATTCAAGCTCGGCTTGATAGGCGCGCATAACGTCTTCTTCGGTCGCAGCAGGACCAGACTGAAGGGCCAGAAGATCAGCCTCGCGCTCTTCTTCTTCGCCCGGACGAACTTCTTGAAGCTCTGCAACCAGAGATTCCTTGACCACTTTCAGGTCAATCGACTCGTCAGCAATTTCGCGCAAAGACACGACAGGGTCTTTGTCATTGTCGCGATCCACCGTCAGGGGTGAGCCTTCGCGGATCATGCGCGAACGCTGCGCCGCCAAAAGGATCAGATCAAAACGGTTTGGGACTTTGTCAACGCAGTCCTCAACAGTTACACGGGCCATGTATATCTCCTGTAGCCCGCCCTTATATGCAGTGCAGCAGGCGAACGCAACCCGAACTTGCATGGAATCGGCGGTCATTTCAGCAATGCATCATTGCGAATTTGGACAAACGATGGTGGGTGTCCGAAAAACCCCAAGCAAGGGCCCTTGAAGAGGTTCGACGGAGACTGCGACCATGGCCAAAACAATCGCGGCAGAAGCGCCAAAAGACTGTGATCTTTGTCCCCGTTTGCGGCAGTTCATTCTAGATCAACGCGCCAAGGAACCGGACTGGTTCAATGGGGCTGTGCCGAGCTTTGGCAATGAAGACGCGGAATTGCTGGTGATCGGGCTGGCCCCTGGACTGACCGGGGCGAACCGGACTGGGCGTCCGTTTACCGGAGATTGGGCAGGAGATCTGCTCTACGAAACGCTGGGAAAATTCGATCTGACGAACGGGACGTATGATCGCCGACCAGATGATGGCTTGCGCCTGAACCGGACCATGATCACCAATGCAGTGCGCTGTGTGCCACCGCAAAACAAACCGATTGGCGCCGAAATCAACCAGTGCAGGCCCTTCTTGCGTGCCAGAATTGATGCTCTGCCACGCGTTAAAGTACTGCTTTGTTTGGGAAAAATAAGCCATGATTCAACTATTCGTACGCTCGGCGCACGTTTGAAGGATCATCCGTTTGGACATGCTTCAGAATATCAGATTGGCGCTGTGACGGTGCTCTCAAGCTATCATTGCTCGCGCTATAACACGAATACCAGGCGGTTGACGGCCGAAATGTTCGAGCAGGTCTTCGCCCGCGCCAAGGCGCTAATCGATGCCTGAGCCTTGCGCAGGGGCATGACCCCCATTAGCTAAAACCCATAGGGATCGAAATTATAGGGAGTTTTCTGAATGACGCCACTTTATGTCGTCCTGGGACTGATCGTCCTGCTCGCCGTGTTTGTCATCGGCATTTACAATGGCCTTGTCGCTAAGCGTCAACGCTGCAATCAGGCTTTCGCCGATATAGATGTTCAGCTCAAACAGCGTCAGAACCTCATTCCAAATCTGGTCGAGACGGTCAAAGGTTATGCGGCGCACGAGAAAGATACGTTGGATGCCGTCATTCAAGCCCGCCAGGGCGCGGTAAGTGCCAACACGCCGGGTGAAATGGGCGCGGCAGAAGGCATGCTCGGCCAAGCGCTGGGCAAACTGTTTGCGCTCGCTGAAGCCTATCCGGATCTGAAGGCCAATCAGAACTTCCTGGATCTGCAGGACGAACTGGCCGTGATTGAAGACAAGATCGCTGCGGCGCGCCGGTTCTATAACTCTGCTGTGCAGGATTATAACACCGCGCGAGAGCAGTTTCCTGGCTCACTTGTCGCGGGCAGCTTCAATTTCGAACCACGCGAATTCTTCGACCTTGGCGAAGATCGCGCTGCGATGAGCACCCCGCCAGAGGTAAAGTTCTAAGGATCCGTCACAAGATCTAAACACGAAACGCCGTTCGCCATGAAATACTTGGCGGCGGCGTTTTTGCTTTTCCGGTTGGGACGCCGGCCCACAAGCTGAGTGTTTCGCCGTTTTTTCTTTAGTGCGTCATCGCCGCTGCAATGTCCGCAACGGTCGTGTCGATCTCATCCGTCAAAACCAGATATCGATGCTGTCCTGCGTCGTCACTGGTCCAGGTTCCAACCCCGCGAGCGTCCACACTCAAGGTGCCCGGCGCACTCAGCGTCCAATATTTGCCGACACTCTCAATCGCTGCATACATTACTGCGGTTTGATCAAAAGAAGAATTGTCCAGAATTTGTCCGCGATAATCTTGCTTCATCCAGGGCGCATGCTCGCTGAAATATTTGTAGCCGACATAAAGCGGCGTATCGGTCGGGTATTGGTTCAGTGCCGCACCATATTTCAAAGCCTCGCCGACTTCATAGCCACTAAAGATGATCGGACGCGTGATCGTATCGAGGACGTCCTGCGTGACGCCTTTCATATTGCCGTCAAAATTCCATTCCGGGCCATGCGCAGTGATCCCCTCCGGAAACTGGCCACCCATGATGATGAATTGATCAACTTTTGCGGCAACAAGTTCTGCGCCTGTGGCGCTCGAAATCTCATCCGGCCCTGAGCGCAGCAAGTTTTGAATATTCGCCAGCGGGCCCACGGTCACAATGGTGATCGAGTTCGGCGCAGCGTCTACAAGCAATCTACGATACAATGCGACAGCGGGTTCAGCCTGTGTCACAGCCATAGGCTTGTGCGGAAACTGATCTGCGATGACTTTGTTATAATTCCAATCTGTACGCCACGGGTCCACTTCCCGGACGCCCAATTGTAATTCTGGGCGACCATAGAATTGATTGACAGCGGCGAGCGCTGGCAGCGCGTATTCTTCATGCGACCAGCTGACAATCGCGAGCAGGTCGATGTCACCCTGATCGACATAATGGTGCAGCATGGCGACGGCGCCGAGATCATCCGCATCACCCCCAAAGTCGGTATCGAATATGACCGATTTTGGTGTATTGGCGGCGCCGTCACTCACTGGAATCTCGGGCGTCGCACAGGCCGCTGCAAAACTACAGAATCCGAAGAGTGTGATCGTAAGGATATTTCGACGCATGGTTGCCCCCGTGCAATTGTATGGCGGCAGCTTAACCAGCCATAGCGGGTGTCGTCCACGGTCTTCGAAACTTTCTAACGGACGAGGGCAGGCAGCCACGTCGCTAATGCCGGGATGGTCGCGACCAGAGCGATCATGATCAGCTGCAAGCCGATAAACGGGATTGCGCCGCGCCAGATGTCCATCGTTTCGACCCCTTCGGGCGCTGCGCCGCGAAGATAGAATAGGGCAAAAACCGAAAGGCGGCGTCAAAAAGCTGGTCTGTAGATTTAGCGCCATCAAGATTGCCAGCCAGATAGGGTCCGCGCCGAGAATAATCAGCGGCGGCGCCACGATCGGCACGACGACAAATACAATCTCGATAAAATCGAGAAAGAAGCCGAGAATGAACATGACGAGCATGGTAATGGCCAAAGCGCCCCAAAGCCCCCCTGGAATGCTGGTCAGCAATGCTTCGACGTAATGTTCGCCGCCATAAGCGCGGAAGACGAGGGCGAAGAGGCTGGCGCCGATCAGGATCAAGAATACCATGCTGGTAATCTGAGCGCCGGATGTCAGGGCGCTGCTGAACTGGCTGGCGCGCATCAGAACGCGGGCGGCCGAGAGCAAACCGCCAAGGAAGATCAGGCAGGCAAACCCAGCCAGGCCAATGGCGAGATAATCGAACGTACCAAGCCCATCTCGCGCAATGGTCAAGTCCATGACATTGGTGAGCAGTCCGAGCAGGATCAGGCTGGCAAAAGCGCCCCAGATACTGCCAAGGTCACCGGTCTTGCCATGCTCGGGTGCAAGCCGCAGTCCGGCCAATAATAGCGCCCCGCCTGCGCCGATCGCAGATGCTTCTGTTGGCGAAGCGAGCCCGCCCAGTATGGAGCCGAGCACGGCGATAATAAGCAGCAAAGGCGCGCCGAGACTGCGCGCGATTTCGGCGGCGGACAAGGGATCTGACTCCTCGTCCATGACCACGGCAGGGCTGGCATCCGGTCGCAGGATTGCCGTGATCATCAGGTAAAGAAGATACAGCCCGACCAGGAGCAATCCTGGCAGCAGAGCACCCGCAAACAAGTCCCCCACCGAAACGACGCCTGCGCCGCCGCCTGATCGCATGGCGGCTGACTGATTGGCATTCGAGACAGCATCAGCAAGGAGAATAAGTACGATACTCGGTGGGATAATCTGTCCGAGTGTGCCGCTGGCCGCAATTGTTCCGGTAGCCAGTTTCGGATCATATCCCTGGCGCAGCATGGTTGGGAGCGCGATCAGCGTCATTGTGATCACCGTCGCGCCAACAATCCCGGTCGATGCGGCCAGCAAAGCTCCAACGATAACAACAGCATAGCCGAGCCCACCGCGAACGCGCGCCAAGAGACGACTGGCTGTGTGCAACAGGTCATCCGCGACTTTCGATCGTTCCAGAATGACCCCCATCAGGACGAAAAGAGGCACTGCAATCAGGACCTGGTTTTCCATCGACCCGAGTATGCGGCTTGGGAGGTTGCGCAAAATTGGCAATGGAATGAGGTCCAGTTGGACCCCGATCATGCCGAATATCAGCGCGACGCCACCGAGTGTCAGCGCCACCGGATATCCCGCTAATAACGCAGCAATAGCGGCCAAGAACATGCCAAGCGCGAGGATGAGTTCCAGCTCCATCACACGGTGCCTCCGTGTGTGTGCGGTGCATCTTTTGTGTCGCTGAGACCGCGCACAACCAGGGCGGCTTTCAAAGCCTGACTGAGGCCCTGACCCATGAGCAGGATCGCGAAGAGCGGTACCAGCGTCTTGAATAGATATTGAATCGGCAAGCCATCGCTCTCATTAAACGGCTCCAGATCGAGCCAGGATCGCGCAATCAGGCCAGACCCCGCATAAAGAATGAGGATGCCGATCGGAAACACGAACGCCATCGCCCCAAATACTTCAATTCCAGCGCGTGTGCGCGGGCCGAAGCGGCTGCGCATGATATCGACGCGCACATGGCCGTCATCGCGCAAGGTTGCTGCCGCACCGAGCATGAAAATCATCGCAAAACTAAAAATGACGCTGTCATTCAACCAGGAGAAACTCAGCCCGAAAACATAGCGCAGCAAGACCGCTGTCAGTTGGATGAGTATGATCAGGAAGGCTGCGGAGATCGCGAAACCCATGGCCATGCCGCTGACGCGGTCCAGGGTGCTGATCAGCAGTTTAGCTCCAGCCGCCAGTGGTTTGGGGATCGCCAGAACAAGAAGTGGCAGCAGGAGCAAGGGCAACCCGACATAGCCCGCATAGCGCAGCCCGGTGCCAACCGTCTCGACAAATGTCTCCATCTCGCCCGAATCCTTTACCCTCAGGCTTCGGGTCTACCCCTTACAACTCTCTCGCGGCAAGGTAGGGGCCGTCAGAAATGCGGGCCCAGCCGCGCATTTTCGTCAGCGCGTCTTCAAAACTCTCATAAATGCGGCGTTCCAGATCGCCACCTGAGCCGGCATCGCTACGAATGTCCGCCGAGACCTCCTGAACGCGCGCCATCACGTCATCCGGGAATTGTCTTAGCTGAACGTCTTCCTCGTTTACGAGCTTCTCCAGATAGACGCCGTTCTGATAGGTAAACTCACCGACAGAGAGGTGGTTTACTTCATTACAAGCGCTGCGAATGATCTGCTGTTCCGTTGGCGTCAGACTGTCCCACTTGCGGCGATTAATGCCGACCGCGAGTGCGCTGCCAGGCTCGTGAAAGCCAGGGCCATAGTGGAATTTTGCTTCGCGGTGAAAGCCAAGGAAATAATCATTCCAAGGGCCAACCCATTCCGTGGCATCAATCCGCCCGGTTTGCAGGGCTTGATAGATTTCATTGCCAGGCAAAGCCTCGGCGGCGCCACCGAGCGCACGGATGACATCACCGCCGAGTCCCGGAATGCGCATCTTCAGACCGCGGAAATCGTCCAGGCTGTTCACCTCGCGTATGAACCAGCCGCCCATTTGATGGCCGGTATTGGCGCCTTGGAATGCAATGATCCCATATTGTCCGGAAAGCTCTTCCCAGAGCGCTTGCCCGCCGCCGAAATCGATCCAGCCCATGATTTCAGCCACCGTCATGCCCATCGGCACTGCGGTAAAGAAATTGTACGCCTTGGATTTCGACTGCCAGTAATATTCTGCGCCATGATACATGTCAGCATTGCCCGAAGCGACCGAGTCGAATGCTTCAAATGCCGGTACCAGTTCGCCCGCGGCATAGACCCGGACTTCCATTTGTCCTTCGGACAGCTCGCCTATGCGGTCGGCCACGCGTTGTGCTGCGGCGCCCAGTCCTGGCAAATCCTTAGGCCATGTGGTGGTCATGGTGAGGCGCGTCTTCTTGCGACGCACAGCCGGCGACGCGACCCCGTCGCCCTCGCTCGACGACTGGCTACAAGCAGTCGTTGCTAGTCCAGCAGCCCCAAGCGTGGCTGCGCCTAACAGTTTACGGCGATCAATCATCCGCGCGCTCCCGATTTTCTTATTCGTTGTCTTGTAATGGACGCCATTGGCCAGCTTCAAGCACTTCAAGCGGTTTGAAGCGGCGCTTATAATCCATTTTCTCGCTATTTTTGATCCAATAGCCAAGATAGAGGTGCGGCAGCCCCAACTCACGCGCGTGCAAGATATGATCGAGGATCATATACGTGCCAAGGCTGCGTTGCCGTTGAGCTGGGTCAAAGAAGGTATAGACCATCGAAAAGCCGTCGCGCAGCACGTCCGTCAAAGATACAGCGACCAGAGGTGCATCCAGTTCCGGGCCGGCGCGATACTCGAACATCAGAGTTTGGACCGGACTATCATTCACCATCGCGCAAAATTCGCGATAGCCCATATCAGACATGCCACCACCATCATGACGGCTGCGCAAATAGGTTTTCAACAGCCGAAAATATTCGCGATTGGCGCGGGCTTCGATGGGGCGTCGGACTAAATCTGCATTGGTACGCAGGATGCGTCGTTGGTTTCGGCTGGCTTTGAAATTCGCGACATCGACACGCACCGAGCGGCAGGCATTGCAGGACGGACATGCGGGACGATACGCGACGCCCTGACTGCGGCGAAAGCCAGCGCGGCTTAATTGATCATGCAGGGCGTCTGGATTGTCTTGCGTGAGATGCGTGAAACCTTTGCGCTCAACCTGGCCCGGCAAATACGGGCATGGGCTCGCACCGGTTACGTAAAACCGCAACCCATGCCGGAGACCCGGTAATTGAAAGAGCGACTCGTCTAACTTCATATGATCAGTCTATGCACCTAAAGGTCGAAGCGCCAAGGGGCGATAATGGTAAATGCTGCCCACATAATTATGACTAATGGGCCACCGAAGCGTAAAAAATCTCCAAATTTGTAGTGTCCTGGTCCCATAACGAGCATGTTTGTCTGATATGCAATCGGTGTCGCGAAGGCACAGTTGGCAGCGTAAATCACCGCCAGCAGGAACGGAAAGGGGTCTGCCCCGGTCTGTTCTGCTGCGGAAATGGCGATCGGCGTGAACAGAACGGCCGTCGCCGCATTGCTGAGAATGTTGGTCAAAATTGCGACGGCCAGGAAGATGGCCGACAGGATGGCAAGCGTGCCATAAGGAGACGCCAGCATCACCACCAATTCGGCTATTAATTGCGCTGCGCCGGTACTTTCCAACGCTACGCCCATGGCGAGCGCAGCTGCGATCACCAGATAGATTCGCAGATCGAGCGATCGCGCGGCTTGGCGATGGTTCAGGCATTGCAGTAAAATCATCCCGGTTGCGGCGACAATCGAGGCCAAAGTAATGGTCGCCAGTCCGGTTGCCGCAGCAACAACCATACCAATTGTAATCAAGCGGGCGACTTGCGCCCGCGCCGTGGTTGGAAACTCGCTCTGCGACCATTCCAGCAGGATCAGATCTCGGCTGGTGCGAAGGTCTCGGAACGCGCCGATTGGTCCGCACAGGAGTAGGGTATCGCCGGCCTCCAGGCGGATTTCTCCGAGCTTGGTCCGGATCATCCGGCTGCGCCGCTGAATGCCCAGCGTGACCGCGCGCGTCAGGCGCCGGAAGCCGAGCATCTCGACCGTGCGGCCCGCCATTCTTGAGCCGGGTGCGATGACGGCCTCAACCAGCCCGAGTTGACCTTCGCCGCCCTCGTCAGAGTCTGCGATACTGCTTTGCCAGATATCTTCCAGCATAGCGGGCTTGTCTGAGAGCAAATCGGTCAACGCCTGGCGTGTGGCGGCGACAATCACCAAGTCGCCTGGCGATAGGCGCACATCATCATAAGGCGGCAACAGAGCGCGTTCGCCGCGTTGGATCATTCGAACAGTCATATCCTTGAGGTCCGGGAACATCCCGGCAACCGCCTGCTTGCCATCGAGAAAATGTCCCGGCGTCACTTCGAATTGAGCGACGAACTGTTTGCCCGATTTCATCATCGTCTCGGTCAGTTCTTCGCGATTGGGCAACAGAATGCGAGACGCGATCAGCAAGTAGACCATCCCGAC
>JBCCDZ010000064.1:0-11787 GCA_039030525.1 Pseudomonadota bacterium
CCCTTTTTGGTGGTCACGTCGCGCAAGTCTTCGGTGCGCAGGCCAACAACCTGACAGCCATCAAGCGCCAATACCGTCACAGGGATGTGACGGCCTTCTTCACTAAATACGCGCGTCATACCCAATTTGCGGGCCAGCACGCCGGAACGTTGAGCTGGAAGCGCCATTAGCGAGCTCCCTCAAGCTTAATCTCAATGCCAACGCCAGCCGACAGATCGAGCTTCATCAGCGCGTCGACGGTTTGTGGCGTCGGGTCAACAATGTCGAGAATGCGCTTATGCGTGCGGATTTCGAATTGCTCACGAGACTTTTTGTTCACGTGTGGGGAGCGGTTGACTGTGAAACGCTCTTTCCGGGTCGGAAGCGGGATCGGCCCGCGAACTTCCGCGCCAGTGCGCTTAGCAGTCGAAACGATTTCACGCGCTGACAAATCGAGCGCGCGGTGATCGAAGGCCTTAAGCCGGATCCTAATATTCTGTTTTTCCATCCTGCGATGTCCGTTCACGATAAAAACCGCACATCCAGGCAGCACAACTTGCGTGAGCGCCTAGATACGAGGAATTAAGTTGTCCGTTTCGATCGCCAGCGTTTGCCTTCACGGCACAGCCTGACTTGCGAGTGGTGGCCATTACGGGAATCAAACAGCTTCGTCAACAGGGCCCTGTGTAGATTTTGTGATGGTGTGCTGTCTGCGCTCTCAGTCTTCCGGTAAATGAAACTCCGGCAAGCCTTCTAGCGCTGATTTCAGAGCCGAACTCCAGCCTGTCGATATGCCTGCAAATGAAGGGTCAGACTCTTCAATTCGAAAGCGCTGACCTTCAGTCAGGCTGTCCGCATCATAGACGTGAACGTCGAGCGGCATTCCAACCGAGAGATTGGCGCGCAGGGTCGAGTCAAAGGACACACATAAGAGCCGCAGCGCCTGCTCTACACTCATCGCAGGGTCAAACGCGCGTAGAATGATCGGCCGCCCATATTTGGTCTCGCCGATCTGAAGGAAAGGCGTCTCGGCGCTGGCTTCGATGAAGTTACCTTCCGGATAGATCAGGAACAGACGCGGGGCCATGCCTGCAATCTGCCCGCCCATGATCAAAGTCGCCCGAAAGGATGCCTCGGCGTCCTGACCTTCATCGGCATGCGCATGGACGACTTCATTCAACGTATCGGCAATCAATCGCGCTGCTTGAAACAGTGTCGGCACTTGCAACAAAGTCGGATCGCGCTCTTCTGGCGCTTTGGAGCGCTCGTCGAGCAGAGATACCACTGCTTGAGTGGTCGCCAGATTACCGGCGGTCATCAATGTGATCACGCGTTCGCCCGGTACCGACCAGGTGAACATCTTGCGATACTTGGAGATATTGTCGACGCCAGCATTGGTGCGCGTGTCGGACATGAAGATCAGGTTTTTGTCCATTTTCAACGCAGCGCAATAAGTCATTCCCAGCCTTTCAGAGTTCGAGTGACAGGGTTATTGCTGAACCTGGATTGAGACAATCAAATTTTCCCGTCCGGCCCCCAGCGTCAGGCCCCTGGTCGGGGCCGCATCAGAATAGTCCGATCCTTGAGCAATGCGGACATAACGCTCATCCGGACTGATGCCGTTGGAAATATCGAACCCAACCCAGCCGAGCCCATCGAGATAAACCTCCGTCCAGGCGTGGCTGGCATCTTGTGATGTGCGATCATCCATCAACAAATAGCCACTGACATAGCGGGCCGGAAAACCTTTGTGGCGAACAATGCTGAGAAAGATGTGAGAATGATCCTGGCAGACACCTTTGCCATTCTGCAAAGCTTCGCCTGCGGTCGTGGCCACGCCCGTCTCACCCGCGGCATAGATCACGCGGTCTCGAATGAGGTGACTCAGCGCGTGCAGGTCTGAAATCGTATTTTCTGATGGCAAGACAACCGAGTCCGCCAGCGCCAACAAATCCTCTGTGAGCGCCGTCAATGGCGTCTGTCGGCGATAAAACCAGAGCGGCATCGACTGCAAGTGCGCGCCCAGGACGCCATCACTCGTCAGCGTATCGATTTCGCCTGCCACACCGATTTCCAGCATTTGGGCATCTGGCAACACTTCGATGAGATCCACGCAATTGCCGTGCTGGTCATGAAAACGCACCTGTTGGCGCGCGCCCTGCAAATCTATTTTCCAATCCGCCACCGTTTGAGCCGGCGAGGATTGCGGCGCAGCACGCAACTGTATCAAGCCATAGGTTGGCGGTTCATCATAGTGAAACTGGGTCGTGTGATGAATGTACAATCGCATCTAACGCGCGAACCGGTAATCTTGCTCAATCTGTTGAGACAGTGCGGCATTGCGAGCGATGAAGTCGATCAGAAACTCATGCAGGCCTGACCCAATGATCGAGTCGCTGGTCGAGTCGGTGATATGCGCCTCATGGCTGGCGGCAAGATCATGCGCCTTCGTGCGCCGACCATATTCGGTTTCGAGCGCGGACAGGGTTGAGATGATTTCGTCATAGCAATAAGCGATCGATCGCGGCAGTCGGACATCATGGATCAGGAATTCGACGATATCAGCTGGACTGATCTCGCCGCCATACAGCCAATGAAAAGACCGCTCTGCGGAAGCCGATCGCAAAATCATCTCCCATTGCACTTGGTCAAGCGATGAGCCCACAGACGCACTGGATGGCAAAAGAACATAGTATTTGGTGTCGAGGATCCGCGCTGTATTATCAGCGCGTTCAATCAAGGCCCCAAGCATGACAAAGCGGAATATGTCATTGCGCAACATGGTGCCATTAATGCTGCCGCGCACCAGCGCCACTTGCTGGCGCACTGATGATAAGAGATCCTGCAAATCCGTCTGGTGTTTTTGCGCTCTATGATCGCGTTTGAATTGCAACCAGGTTTCGTTGATCGCTTCCCAGGCATCGCGGGTCAGCGCCGTCCGCGTCATGCGTGCATTTTCGCGCGCAGCCTCAATAGAGCAATAAAGGCTGCTCGGATTGTCCTTCTCCGCGACCAGAAAGTCTACGGTCTGGCGTGTACTGAAGCGGTCATGGGTTTCGATATAGAGATCGCGCGTTCCGGCTGTGGTGAGCACGGACTCCCATTCACTCTCGGCTGTTCGGGCGCGTGTCAAAGACATTCGGAAACCGGCATCAATCAAGCGTGCAGTGTTCTCGAAGCGCTCAAGGTAGCGCATCATCCAGAACAGGCCGGATGCGGTACGCCCCAGCATTCTACTCATCGCTGAGCACCCACGTGTCCTTCGTGCCGCCGCCTTGGCTCGAATTCACCACCAGAGACCCTTCCCTCATTGCCACCCGAGTCAGACCGCCGGGTACAACATCGACGGCATTCGGCGACACCAGAACAAACGGGCGCAAATCGACATGCCGCGGCGCCAGGCCAGCTTCTGTAAGGATCGGCACGGTCGATAAAGCCAACGTTGGTTGAGCGATATAGTTTGACGGCTTTGCTTCAAGTTTCTTGCGGAACGCTTCGATTTCTTTCTTGCTGGCCGCCGGGCCGACCAACATGCCATATCCGCCTGAGCCATGAACTTCCTTGACCACAAGCTCTGACAGGTTCTCCAGCACATATTGCAGCGAAGACGGTTCCGAACAGCGCCAGGTTTCGACGTTTTTCAATAGCGGTTTCTGCCCGGTATAAAATTCGACAATGTCGGGCATGTAGGAATACAGCGCCTTATCATCTGAAATACCGGTGCCGGGGGCGTTGGTGATCGTCACACCACCGGCGCGATAGACGTCGAATATACCCGGCACGCCGAGCAGAGAATCCGGATTGAAATTCAACGGATCCAGGTACTCGTCGTCGACGCGGCGATAAATCACATCGATTGGCTCGAACCCGCAGGTCGTGCGCATACAGATGCGGCTATCGACGACTTTCAAATCATGCCCTTCGACCAGGTCGACGCCCATCTGATCCGCCAGGAAGGCATGTTCATAATATGCGGAATTGTGAATGCCGGGCGTGAGGACCGCAATGGTTGGCTTCCCGCTACAGACGGCGGGGGCAGATGCGGCCAACGCCTTGCGCAGCAGAGATGGATAATCGCTAATCGTTTCCACCCCGACATGCGAGAACAATTCCGGAAACATTTTCAGCATCGTTTCCCGGTTTTCCAGCATGTAAGAAACGCCGGATGGCGTGCGCGCATTGTCCTCTAGGACATAGAATTCATCTGGGCCCGTGCGCACCAGGTCCGTACCGACAATATGGGTGTAAATTCCGCCCGGCGGATTCACCCCGACCATTTGCGACAGGAAAGCTTCATTCTCCAGGATGAGCGGCGCTGGGATGCGCCCGGCCCGCAAGATTTCCTGGCGATGATAAATGTCATGCAGAAAGGCGTTCAAAGCCTTGATGCGCTGTTCGATACCTCTGGTCAGCGTGCGCCATTCGCGGGCGCTGATAATGCGCGGTAAGAGGTCAAACGGGATCAATCGTTCTTCCGCGTCGGCTTCGCCATAAACGTTGAAAGTAATACCGGTGCGACGAAAGAAGTCCTCAGCCTTTTCCGACTGACGTTTGAGGCGCGCCGGATCGATGTCTGTCAGCAGGCTGTGATAGGTCCGGTACGGTTCGCGAATGCCTTCGCCGAATCCGTGCATTTCGTCAAAAAACTCAACTGGCTCTCCCATGTCTCCATCGCGCACGGTGAACTTACGCTGACAAGATACCACACGCTTAAAGAGTTCGTTTTCAGGGGATTGCCCGAAGGACGGGCATCATCTTCGCGCGGCTGGGCGACAATCAACGCGCTTCACATGGCACGGGCGCCAGGACTCGAACCCGGGACCCTCGGTTTTGGAGACCGATGCTCTACCAACTGAGCTACACCCGTCCAGTGAGGCGCCTAAATGCCTCAAGCCCGCCCCGGATGCAATGGGGCGGGTACAGGAAAATGCGCTTATTGCTCGAATGCCGTCACCGGTTTCGCAACCAGCATGGCATCAGGCTCATCAAAACAATCGCCGCGCAGAGCGACGAACGTTGCCGGAAAGTCGGGTTCTACAAATATGATCTTCACCCGCCCCCAATTGTTTGAGATTTCACCTGTCTCCGGCGCCGCAATTTCGATATCGCATGTCCCCTCTTCGGTGGCCGGCTCCATCCAGATGCCTTCATACCCGGTTCGGCCGGTATACTCGCCAGCAAGGCCTGCAATATAAGCCAGCCCCCTCACCTCACCATCGGTTGGATATGACAAGACGGCCATGCCATTGGCCAAATCGGCCTCATAGATGACGTCACCAATTTCCGTGCTCCAGACTTCATCGGCTTGCGCAACGCCAACCGTCAACGCAGCAATGCCGACTGCAGCGGCAACCATATTCTTCAACATATTCGAATCTCCTCACGTCCCACGATCAGCCTACCCCACTTTGCGGCCAATCAAAGGCATGATTAAGTCGTCGCAAATCAGGAGACCCGCATGGCCCGCATCCCTTACGTCGACCCAAGCCAGTTTGATGACAAGACGGCGCAACTCATCGACCGACTTGCGCCGCTCAACATATTCAGAATGATGTCGCACGTCCCGGGACTATTGCGGCCCTTCGTAGATCTGGGCGGTGCCTTTCTGTTTGATGGCACGCTTGACCCAATCACTCGCGAATGCGCCATATTGCGGGTCGGCTACCTTTCAAACGCACGCTATGAAACCGCGCAGCACGAGAAGATAGGCCTCGATATCGGGATGACGCAGGACCTGTTCGCGGCGTTGAAGTCCGGCCCAGACGCTGAAGGACTAACGGACGAGCAAAGGCTGACGGTCGCTTATGTCGATGACCTGGTGGCGCATGTCAAAGCCGGCGATGCCACTTTCCAGCCCGCGCTCGCCCATTTTGGCGCCGAGACCTTGCAAGAACTGACTTTGGTCACCGGGTATTACATGATGGTCTGCCGGTTTCTGGAAACGTTTGAGGTCGATGTTGAAGACGGTGGAGCCAAGGGTTTGGATCTTGCCAATCCGGATGCGCTGAGCGATCAGGCGGGCTGATAGGTATCAATCCCCTCAATCAGCGATTTGATCATCACACGGTCCATCGCGCTGAGCTCCGGACGCCAGACAAAGAAGATTAAGACGAACCGCTCCTCCGAGCTGGTGTTCCAGGCTTCATGATCAATGCTGTCATTGAACATCAGCATTTCTCCTGAGCGCCAATGGCGGGTCTCGTTCCCGCAGCGCAGTCCGCATCCGCCCGGGATAATGATCGGCAAATGGCAGGTCAGGCGCGTATTGAGGTAGCCAGTATGCGGCGGGATCCGTGCTCCGGGCGCCAATCGCGAGATGAGCACAGTCGGACCTCGCTGATCGATGTCTTCCAGCGGCGCCTCTGAAAGGGCCTCGGGGACGGATGGCATGAGCGCCGCAAAATCCTCGTTCACAACACCATTCTTTTGAATGTGCACCGCGCTCCAATCGTCACTATCAAGCAAAGGGTTATTGCGATCGACCGGAACATTGCCGGAGGCGTGAATGTAAGGCGTGAAGGCCCCAGGCCGAGCGTGCAGCGCGGCAAACTCTTTTCGGATTTGATCTTCGGCGGCAATCAGTTTTTGCGTCCAGGCATAGTCAGACGGTTCATAGAATTCGCGATCCGGTAATTCGGGATAGAAGAAGCTGCGCGGCTCTTGGCTATAGCGCAGGCGGTCGCCGAACAGCATGGCCTTCGCGCGTTCAAAGCGCGCCTGCTCATAAGCACTGGCGTCCGACATTTGCCCATCCTGACCAATTCCGGCCAAGTGCGCGCGGATGCTGGCATTATGCGTGTTCAGCCGCTCCGCCACGCGCTCGACCATTTGCCGCGCCGGCCCGCTCACCAAATTGGAATCCGGCACCAGTTTGCGAATGTAATTGTACAGCGTCGCGGCTTCTGCATGCTGACCGCGATCCCAGATCGCATCACTTTTCATCAGCAGCGCGCGCAGGTTTGTCGGATCCTCTAATAGCACTCTGTCCAGCGCTTCGATCATCTCATTGGATCTGGATTGCGCCTGGCGCGCCAATGCGAGCCCAAGCCAGATGTCCCGGCTGCTCCCGCCCCGCCCGATGATTTGCTCGAACCCGCTGGCGGCGTCATCCGCGCGCCCGGCCTGCAAAGCCGCCATTGCTGCCCCGGCCAGCGTATTTATTTCCTGCTGTGATAGATTCATGGGTTTTCTTATCGCGCTCAGCGTTGAACACAAAGAAAAACCCCGCAGCCTGGGCCGCGGGGTTTGATCTTTTATGTATGTGCCCAGTGTCCTACTTAGACACAGACGCCACAACACCAGCACCGACGGTGCGGCCACCTTCGCGGATCGCGAAGCGCAGGCCTTGGTCCATGGCGATCGGCTGGATCAGCTCAACGCTCATTTTGACATTATCGCCTGGCAGAACCATTTCCTTGTCCGCTGGCAGCGTAACAACACCGGTCACGTCCGTCGTACGGAAGTAGAATTGTGACGATAATTGGTGAAGAATGGCGTGTGACGGCCACCCTCTTCCTTGGTCAGGATGTAAGCTTCCGCTTCAAAGGTTGTGTGCGGGGTGATTGACCCCGGCTTACACAAGACCTGGCCACGCTCAACGCCTTCACGGTCGATGCCGCGGATCAGAGCGCCGATATTGTCGCCAGCTTGACCTTGGTCGAGCAGCTTGCGGAACATCTCAACACCCGTGACCGTGGTCTTCTGGGTGTCGCGAATGCCGACAATCTCGACTTCTTCGCCAACCTTGACGATGCCCGTCTCAACCCGGCCGGTGACAACCGTACCGCGACCAGAGATTGAGAACACGTCCTCAACAGGCATCAGGAAAGGCTGATCGATGGGGCGATCCGGGGTTGGGATATACTCATCCACAGACGCCATCAGCTCGATGATCTTCTCTTTACCGATATTGTCGTCGCGGCCTTCGACCGCAGCAAGCGCAGATCCGGCTGTGATTGGAATATCGTCGCCTGGGAATTCGTAAGAGCTCAAAAGCTCACGGATTTCCATTTCAACCAGCTCAAGCAGCTCTTCATCGTCGACCTGGTCGACTTTGTTCATGAACACGACGAGGGCTGGAACACCAACCTGACGCGCCAGCAGGATGTGCTCGCGGGTCTGTGGCATTGGGCCATCAGCTGCGTTCACAACCAGGATCGCGCCGTCCATCTGGGCCGCACCGGTGATCATGTTCTTCACATAGTCAGCGTGGCCGGGGCAGTCGACGTGCGCATAGTGACGGTTTTCCGTCTCATACTCGACGTGTGCCGTGTTGATGGTGATGCCGCGCGCTTTTTCTTCAGGCGCACTATCAATGTCTTCATACGAGCGCTTCTCAGCCCCCGTGACATCGGCCAACACCATGGTGATCGCTGCCGTCAGCGTCGTCTTACCATGGTCCACGTGTCCAATCGTGCCGATGTTCACGTGCGGCTTATTACGCTCAAACTTCTCTTTGGCCATGCCAGGCCTCCTTTTCTCAAGTGTCCGGCCCACCGGACGTTGGTCCTTTCTCAGAGCGGGCCAGAAGAGTCCCGTTGAAGCGCGCCACATACACATGCCCGCCATAGGTTTCAAGCACCTATAGCGCTACCGTATGCAGACAATTTACAGACGCCTTCAAAATGGCTTGACAAACACCGACAATAAAGGCCCTAGCGTGAGCCCATGACGCAAGGACATGTCTTTACGACGTATGAGAGCAAAGCGGACCTTCAACAGGCCGCTGCGGACTGGATAGCTGAGGCCCTGCAAGACGCCATTGAGCGTCGCGGCAGCGCGGTCTTCATGGGCTCTGGTGGGCGCACACCTGGACCGATTTATGAGTCTCTGTCGCAGGCAGATCTGGCGTGGGATCAGGTGCAGATCGGGCTCTGCGATGAGCGCTGGGTTGATGTCGATCACCCGGCCTCGAATGGAGCAATGATGGAACGCACGTTGTTGCAGAACAAAGCCGCCGCTGCTGCCTATGTCCCGATGAAAACACCAGGCGAAGATCCGTTCGATGCCATCTCTGAGGTCAATGATCTCTACATGGATGCTAGCCTGACCGACGTCATGCTGCTCGGCATGGGGCCCGATGCTCACACGCTGTCCTGGTTCGCAGGCGGACGCGGATATGAGGATGCGATTGATCCAGATACGACGTCCGTCGTGGCCGCGGTCGAAGCGATTGAAAGTGAGGTCACGGGGCCTAATTTGCTGCGCATGACGCTGACCCAGCCTTGCGTCGCGTATGCCCGCAAAGTGCTGCTCTTGATTACCGGCGCCGACAAACGCGCGGTATTCGAATCTGCGCCCGCAGATGCCCCTATAAGTCTTATGAAGCGGGCAGCCGGAAACGCGCTGACCGTTTATTACTGCGATTAGGATCTAATGAAATGTCGATTGAAGCTCTCAAAGCCCTCGCGCCTGCGATTCGCGGGAATTCACTCAAAACACTGGCTGCCGGGGCCACCAACCGGACTTTGACGGGTGCCGGCTGGACCATCGACTTTTCGCGCCACTATTTGAACGCTGAAATCGAAACAACGCTACTGGCGCAAGCGCAAGAAATAGACTTGCAGGGTGCCATCGATGACTTGTTCTCCGCCGCGATCGTAAATCCGTCAGAAGATCGCCCTGCCCTGCATTGGGCCTTACGTATGGCGCCCGAAAGCGAGGTGACGCAGTCTGAACACGACACGACGGTCAAGGCGCTCTCCAAGGCCGCCGAGATTACCGCCTCGGGTCAGTATTCGGCAATTGTGCATATCGGGATTGGTGGCTCGGATTTTGGGCCCCGTCTTTATGCTGACGCGTTCCTGGATCGCCAGCTTGATTCGATTGATCTGAGGTTTTGCGCCAATGTTGATCCATTGGATCTCGATCTGGCGTTAAAGGGACTCGATCCCGCGCGGACATTGATTATCGGAATCTCAAAATCATTTGGCACCGAAGAAACGCTCTACAATCTTGGCCGCGCCCGCACCTGGCTTGAACACGCTCTCGGCGCAGAACAGGCAGCACAGAATCTGTTACTCGTGACCGCGAATCCGGATCGCGCGACAGCATGGCTTAACGGCATTCCAGCCACGACGCTCGGTATGCCAATTAGCGTCGGTGGGCGCTACTCAATCTGGTCCGCGGCCTCCGTGGCGGTCATGGCGAGTTTTGGCGTCGAAACGTTCAAGGCGTTCTTGTCAGGCGCGGCTGAGATGGATGCGCACGTCAAGTCTGCGCCAGTTGAACAAAACCTCGCCGCACGCCTGGCGCTCCTAGATGTCTGGAATACCAGCTTCTTAGGATTTGGCGCACGCGCCGTTCTCGCGTATTCGCGCCGCCTGAGAATGTTGCCCACCTACCTTCAGCAATTGGAGATGGAGTCGAACGGAAAATCCGTTGGACCATCAGGCGATGCGGCACCTCTGACCACAGCGCCATTGCTATGGGGCGGCGAAGGCTCCGTCGGCCAGCATTCCTATCATCAATGGCTGCATCAGGGCACGCATATTGTGCCGACTGAATTCATCCTGGCGCCGGGCAGTCATAGCGATGCTGAGGGCGTCGAAGCGCTGACCGCGCACGCGCTGGCACAGGCTGAAGTGCTCGCAAATGGGCGCAGTCTTGAAGAGGTTCAATCAGAAGAACCGGACTTGTCAGGCGCCGTGGCCCGCCAAAAAGTACACCCGGGTGGTCGACCATCCACTTTCATGTCGACAGAGGTTCTGACGCCAGAGCGCTTAGGCGCTTTGATTGCCCTGTATGAGCACCGGACCTACCTGGCGGGTGTATTGTGGCGGATTAACAGCTTTGACCAATGGGGTGTCGAGCGTGGGAAGACCATGGCGACGCGCTTGAAACCAGCCTTGCGAGGCCAAGCTTCGGCCGATGACGTAGCGACGCAGAGACTGATTCAGCAGCTCTAGAATCGATAATCCCCGCTTGCGCGGGGATCACGATAGAATGAATTGTTTTCGCTTAAGCGATCTTGTCGACTTGGGTGAAGTCCAGATCGACTGGCGTCGCGCGCCCAAAGATCGACACGTTCACTTTCATGCGACCTGATTCAGGATCAAATTCTTCGACGGTACCTTCGAAGCCCTGGAACGCGCCTTCGTTGACGCGGACTTCCTGGCCAATCTCATACACGATGGTTGGCTTCGGACGCTCTTCAATTGGCTCGTCGGCGGTGCCCAGAATGCGGTCCACTTCTCGCTGTGGGACAGCCAGAGGTCTCTTGCCGCCATCTGCGCCGAGAAACCCGGTTACTTTCGGCGTGTCTTTCACGAGGTGATAAACGTCATCCGTCAAACGCGCTTTCATCAGTACATAGCCTGGGAAATACCGACGTTCGATCGTTTTCTTCTTACCGCGGACGACTTCAACGACTTCTTCGGTGGGCACCTCGAGGTCTTCAATCATCTCTTCCAGGCCTTTCATCGCGGCCTGGTCGCGGATCGCTTGCGCCACTTTCTTTTCGAAATTCGAATAGGCGTGGACGATATACCATTTTGCCTCAGCCATGGGCGAAGCACTCCTTATTGTGAGGTCTAACTGCCAAGACCTGTGAGCAAACGAATAACCCAAGCGATTAACTGGTCGGACAGGAATAAGAACATCGCGACGATGATCGACATGATGACGACCATGATCGTGGCTTGAATGGTTTCAGGCGTTGACGTCCAGGTCACTTTGCGACCTTCCGCTTCTACCTGACGGGCGAAGGTAATTGGACCCACGCTCTTTTTGTTGTCCTTGTCGGCCATTCTCATGTTCCTGACTTTTGGGGTAATCCGGCTCCATACTGCGCATTTATGCGCTTGTGAA
>JBCCDZ010000065.1:0-11761 GCA_039030525.1 Pseudomonadota bacterium
AAGAACGCACCACGGAAGGCGGCCTGAACGTTGCTGGACTTCACAATCAGGTTGCGCCCGCCGTGGCGCGAATGCGAGACGCCGGTTCGCGGGTTTCGCTCTTCATTGAACCCGATCCGGTGCAGATTGCCGTCGCTGAAGTTCTCGGCGCGCCCGTCGTGGAATTACACACCGGAAAATATGCCGAACTCTGGCTCGCAAAAGACGAATCCGGCATGGCAGCTGAGCTGAACAAGCTGACACTTGCTGCCGCTGAAGCCGCCAAGCGCGGAATAGAGCCACATGCAGGCCATGGCCTGACGTATGAAAATGTCGGCCCGATCGCAGCGATCCCGGACTTGGCTGAATTGAATATTGGTCATTTTCTGGTCGGTGAAGCCGTCTTTGTCGGACTGGAAGCCTCGATCGCCAAGATGCGTCAATTGATGGATAGCGCGCGCGCATGATTATCGGCATCGGCAATGATCTCTGTAATATAGAGCGCATCAAAGGGTCGCTTACGCGATTTGGTGAGCGGTTTGAGAAACGGTGCTTTACCGAAGGAGAAATCGCGAAGGCGCGGCGCCGACGGCTCACCGCAGAGACCTACGCCAAACGCTTCGCAGCGAAGGAAGCCTGCGCCAAAGCGCTCGGAACCGGTGTCCCGCGGCGCGGTGTGCATTGGAAAATGATGGAAGTGGTGAACTTGCCGTCTGGCAAACCGACCCTGAAGCTCACAGAAGGCGCTTTGAAGCGACTCAGCGAGATCACGCCGGACGGGTATGAAGCCCATGTGCACCTCACCATGACCGATGATCATCCCTGGGCCGAGGCGCAAGTCATCATTGAGGCTTTGCCCAAATGAAACGCCCTGCCCGCCCCAAACGCACGCGATTGAGAGCCAGCGCCAAAATGGCCAAACAGCCAAGCTTGAGTCGCGATAAACAGCGGGCATTGGAATCCGCGATGGGGTATCGCTTCAAGGATGATGATCTATTGCTGCATGCTTTGATCCATCCCAGCTTGATCGATGAGTATCGCGGCAGTGCTGGTTTCTCTAATCAGCGGATGGAGTTTCTCGGCGATCGCGTTCTTGGACTGGTCATCGCGGAAATGCTGATCAACAAATATCCGAAAGAACGCGAAGGCTTCATGACCAAGCTGTTTCACAACCTGGTGAGCGGACAGACATGCGCCAAAGTCGGCGCCACGCTTAATCTGCGCGACTACCTGTTCATGGATGCGTCGATGCGCGGCAATCAATCGGCGCATTATGACAAAGCCGTTGCGGACGCGGTAGAAGCCCTGATCGCCGCCATTTATATGGATGGTGGCCTGGATGCGGCAGAGCGTTTCATCAAAGGCATATGGATCTTCGAGACACTGACCAAAGAGCCTGAACTCGATCAGGCCAATCCAAAGACACGACTCAGCGATTGGTGCGGCTCGAACCGGACTGCTTATGCCGTGTATGAGACGATTGAGAAAAGCGGAACCGATCACGCCCCGATATTTACTGTGCGCGCATCTGTGGAAGGCCATGGCCAAGCCACCGCAAAGGGCGGTAATAAGTCCGAAGCCGAGCGCGCGGCAGCCAGCGCGCTCTTAGACCTTCTGGAAGACACATGAGCGACACAGCCTCCCCCCTGCCCGGCGCAGACGATATTTCCCATGCCGGTTTCGCGGCCATAATCGGAGCGCCTAATGCTGGCAAATCGACGCTGACCAATCACCTGGTCGGCACCAAAGTCGCAATTGTAACGCATAAGGTTCAAACCACGCGCTTTCCGATCCGCGGCGTTGCACATGCTGGCACGACACAGATCGTTCTGGTCGATACGCCCGGCATCTTCCGCGCCAAAAAGCGGTTGGATCGCGCCATGGTCAAAGCTGCCTGGTCTGGAGCTGAAGAGGCCGACGCAATTGTCCACCTGATTGACGCCTCGGCCTGGGTCGCGGACCAGGCAGGTGACGCAACCGGCGCGCAAAAACTATCCGTAGAAGACGATCGCCGCGTCATGGAGACGTTAAAGGAGAATGGGCAGACGGCCTTTCTCGCGCTCAACAAGATCGATCTGTTTCCACATGACAAAGTCCTGCCCATTATGGCAGATCTCAATGCGGCAGGTGTTTACGAAGAGATGTTCATGATCTCGGCGCTGAATGGTGATGGGATTGCACCATTGCTTGAAAAGCTTGCCGAAAAGATGCCGGCGAGTCCGGCCCTGTACCCACCGGACCAGACAGCGGATTTGCCAATGCGATTGCTGGCGGCGGAAGTCACGCGCGAGAAATTGATGCTGCGCCTGCATCAGGAATTGCCGTACCAATTAATGGTCGAAACCGAGAGTTGGGAGCCGTTCGAAAACGGGTCTATCCGTGTGCGCCAAGCCGTGATCATCGCCCGTGAACAACACAAGGGCATGGTTCTCGGCAAAGGCGGCAGCGCGATTAAGGCGATCGGCAAAGCCGCCCGTGAAGACTTATCTGAAATGCTCGGCCAACCGGTCCACCTGTTCCTATTCGTCAAAGTCGATCCCAAATGGATGGAAAGACGAGAAGCCTATCAGTCGGTTGGACTGGAGTTTGACGCCTAAGGAGGGGTCGCATGGAGTGGCGTGATCAAGCGCTAATTCTCGGCGGCCGGCGCTTCGGTGAAAGCGGTCTTATTCTGGATGTGTTGACCGCAAATCGGGGTCGCCGATCCGGTTTGGTCTATGGCGGCGCCAGCCGCAAGAAACGCGCGCAATACGAAGCCGGGAATGCCTTGGAATTGTCCTGGTCCGGGCGACTGGAAGAGCAATTAGGTCGGTTCACCGTCGCAGAAGTCACGACCAGCCGCGCCGGGCGCTATCTCGATCGCCCAGAGGCGCTCGCCGCGATCACGACGATTACAACCCTTTTGCGAGGCGCCGTCGACGAAGGTGATGCAGCAGGATCTGCGCTGTTTGGGCCGACAACCGTTCTTCTCGACGCGCTCGATAGTTGGCCCGTGTGGCCGGCGCTCTATGCGCGCTGGGAGCTGGGTTTGTTGTCAGCCCTCGGTTTTGGACTCGATCTCGACAGTTGCGCCCTGTCTGGCCACAATGATGGTCTGACCCATGTCTCTCCGAAGACGGGGCGGGCCGTACGCGGATCAGAAGCCGAAGGCTATGTTGATCGTCTGTTTCCGCTTCCAGCCTTCTTGATCGATCCTGGCGCCATCGCAATGGCGGAAGATATCGCGGATGCGCTACAAATCACCGGGTATTTCCTTGAGCAAAGACTGTTCTCTTCGGTGCACAAGCCTATTCCGGACGTGCGCGCCCGACTGGTTCCTAAATTAATTGGCTGAAATTAGACCTGTTCAACTTTCGTTCAGACGAACCTGCGTTATGGAGAAGCTGTGTTCACGGGGTAGAGATTTTTAGAGGCTGATAATGAAAAATACTGTCTTATTTGGCGCATTGAGCGTCGCCCTCCTCGGACTTGTTGGTTGCATTCATGTAGATGAAGGCGACTGGTCCGATTCAGAGGAAATTGCGCTTAACACCGAGACCGCGCTGCGTGTTTGCGGCGGCCCAGGCACCGTCGAAAAGGTCACTGAAGACGGCTATACCTGTAAGTCCGACGACTAAGGGTATTCCCCGTCTTACCGACAGGTTTCCTGACTGCCCATGTCGAGATGAAAATGATCGGCATGGGCAGCATCATAATCCGGACCCAAAGTCACTGAGAACAGGCGGCAAGCCTGTTTGTGGACGCGGGTAAGGTATCGCCCGGCTTTGCTGCGTTCCCGCCAATGGTCTTTGACCCTGATACGGGTGCCATCCTCTAGCACAAAACCCGATATATCGATCGCATTCGCGTAGGAATGCTGTGACCGTGTGCCCGTGCCGGCAATGTTGCGGCAACTGAATGAGCCATAGGTTTCGATTTGGCGCAGCGGCGAATCAAAAATCTTCTCAGCCTGGGGGCGCAAAATGTGACGCTCCCAGATATGCAAAGCTGCCATTTGATGACAGGTCATTCGCAATGGCGCAGCATTGTATGGGGTCAGCGAACGTTTGAGGGCCAGGGTTTCTTCCAATGGGCAGCGCGTTTCGGCGCCGTCAGCAGCAATCACGGTAAATTCCACGCCGGCATCAATGAGCTTTTGGCGGCACATTTCTTCGTTATATTTCAACTCAGTAAGCTTACTATATGTGGCCAACCCCATCGGCTCTGTAAGGTCTGGCGGGCGGAATGGATTGTGTTGCGTCGGTAAAAAGCGGTGCACCAGATAGGCCAGTCCGATCAGCCCTGCTCCCACTAAAATCAATCGCCAGTGGCGCATGGTATTCCTTCATTAACCAAACGGCGTTTTCTGGTATTCTGTATACGAGTGTGGCGATTATACGCCACCACAGACTTCAGAGGCGCGAATGACTTATCTTTTAGACGATGATGACGATCGCATTATCAATGAACCGCTCAGCGAGGCGCTGACCAAGCGCTATCTCGCATATGCGCTATCGACGATCACGTCCCGCGCCCTGCCTGATGTCCGCGATGGCTTGAAGCCGGTTCAGCGCCGGATCCTTTACGGTATGCGCGAGTTGCGCCTCAATCATGATGGATCTTTCAGGAAGAGCGCGAAAGTCGTTGGCGATGTCATGGGTGACTACCATCCACATGGCGATGCATCGATCTATGACACAATGGTCCGCCTGGCGCAGGACTTCTCAGTTCGCTATCCGCTCGTCGACGGCCAGGGTAATTTCGGCAATATTGATGGCGATAATGCCGCCGCCATGCGCTATACAGAAAGTCGTATGACGCAAGCCGCAGAGTTGTTGCTGGATGGCTTGAACGAAGACGCCGTCGCTTTCAAAGTCACCTATGATGAGAATAAGGAAGAGCCAGTGGTTCTTCCAGCCGGCTTCCCGAACTTGCTCGCCAATGGCGCCACCGGGATCGCGGTTGGGATGGCGACCAGCATTCCGCCACACAATGTCGCTGAAGTGATTGATGCAGCATTGCTGCTCGTCGATCGCAAGACGACTCCGACGGAAGAATTACTCGCTGTCATGCCCGGTCCGGATTTCCCGACCGGCGGCGTCATTGTCGAGCCAAAGGAATCTATTCTCGAAGCCTATGAGACCGGCCGCGGCAGCTTCCGCATGCGCGCCAAATGGAGCGTCGAAGACCTTGGCCGCGGCACCTGGCAGATTGTGGTCACAGAAATCCCGTATCAGGTACAGAAATCGCGATTGATTGAACGCCTGGCAGACCTGATCGAGACGAAGAAAGCGCCCCTTCTGGCGGATGTCCGCGATGAGAGTGCGGAAGACATTCGCCTCATCCTGGAACCCCGTGCGAAAACGGTTGAGCCTGACGTCTTGATGGAAAGCCTGTTCCGGATCTGCGATCTGGAAACCAAGTTCAGCCTCAACATGAATGTGCTGCACAAGGGCGCGCCGCAGGTCATGGGGTTGCGTCAGGTCTTGCGGGCTTATCTCGATCATCGGCGCGATGTCGTTAACCGTCGCTCGCAATTCCGTCTCGACAAGATTGAGAAGCGTCTACATCTCCTTGATGGTTATCTCATTGCTTATCTCAATATTGATGAAGTCATCCGTATCATTCGCGAGGAAGACGACCCAAAACAGGAAATGATGGACCGGTTCGGCATCACCGAAGTGCAATCCGAAGCCATTTTGAACCTGCGTTTGCGGGCTTTGCGCAAGCTTGAAGAGATGGAAATCCGCAAAGAGCATGAATCGCTCAGCGAAGAGCGCAGCGATATTATCGCTCTGCTCGGCTCTGAAGCCCGTCAGTGGACCAAGGTCAAGAAAGAACTGAAAGAGGCCCGCAAGGTGTTTGACCCGAGCACTGAGCTTGGCCGCCGTCGTGCTAATTTCGAAGAAGCCCCGGTCATTGACGTCGGCGCTGCGCTCGAAGCGTCAATGCCGAAAGAGCCTTTGACCGTGGTGCTATCCACGAAAGGCTGGATCCGCGGCATGAAGGGTCATGGCATTGATCTCGACTCGGCCAAGTTCAAGGATGGCGACACGCTTCTATATTCCGAAGAAGTCCATACCACTGACAAACTGATCTTAATGTCGTCGGATGGCCGCGCCTTCACCTTGCCTTGCGACAAGCTTCCAGGCGGACGCGGACATGGCGAACCGATCCGAATTTCGATTGATCTGGAAGACAGTGTTGAAATTGTCGGCATGTTTAAATTGGACGGGACGCGCAAGCGTATCATGGCGTCTGATGCCGGCTATGGATTTGTGGTTCAGGAAAGCGAACTGGAATCCAATCGCAAGGCTGGTAAGTCCGTTGTCAGCGTGCCTGAAGGCTCGAAATTACTCTGCGTCGATCTCGCGCGCGGCGACCATGTCGCTGTGATTGGAAGCAACAAGAAGCTGCTGGTCTTCCCGCTCGACGAATTGCCGGAAATGTCACGCGGCAAGGGCAATAAGCTGCAAAACTATCGCGGCGACGACAAACTGAGCGATGTCCTGGTCTTCCATGCCGAAGACGGCTTGATCGTTACCGACAGCGCCGGCCGAATGCGCGGCTTCCCAGAATGGCGTGAATGGATTGGTAAACGTGCACAGGCAGGCAAAGCGCCAATGCGCGGCTTCCCTCGGTCTGGCAAGTTTACGGGTTAGCGCACAGTCCCTATATCAAACGCCATGATCACACCTGGATATGTTCAGCGCATGGCGCGCTATAATCGCTGGCAAAACGAGAACCTGTATGGCGCAGCAAGCGCCTTGTCAGACGCCGATCGGCGCCTGGACCGGGGCAGTTTCTTTCAATCCATACATGCCACACTTTCACACGTGCTCTGGGCGGATGAGCTATGGATGAGCCGTCTAGCGGATTGGGACGCCCCGACCGGTACATCACGCGAAGTGCCGCTTTATGATGATTGGGATGAATTGATCGCGCGACGTGCCGCAGCAGACCTGCGATTTATCGCCTGGGGCGACGCCCTCAGTCAGGCAGACGTGGACGGTGAGCTGGACTGGTATTCAGGCACGCTGAAGCGCGGAATGACCAGCCCACGCGGCGTGTGTATCATGCAGGTCTTTAATCATCAGACACATCATCGAGGACAGGTCCATGCCATGCTGACGGCCGCCGGGGCGTCGCCAGACGATACCGATATTCCATTCATGCCAGAGACTTATCTCTAATCAGACGCCGAGAACGTCGCTCATATCGTAAAGGCCCGGGGCCTGTTCTGCAGCCCATTCTGCGGCCTTGATCGCACCCGATGCAAATACGGCCCGATCAAGGGCTGTATGGCGCAAGGATAGAATTTCCATCTCAGAGCCGAGCGTTACCTCGTGGTCGCCGATCACACCGCCCGTGCGGCGAACTGAAAACCCGATCTCTCCTCGTTCGCGCTTGGCATTTGGACCATCATATGGCGCACTTCGAATATCACTCAGCGCCTTGCCACGTCCCAGTGCTGCCGCTTCACCCAGCATCAGCGCCGTACCCGACGGCGCATCGACCTTGTGCTTGTGATGCGTTTCAGCGATTTCAATATCCCAATCGTCGCCAAGTCGGGCCGCTGCCTGGCGCACCAATGCCTCAAGCAAATTGACGCCAAGTGAGAAATTCCCTGCTTTGACAATCGCGATTTGACCGGCGGCGGCGGCAATGTCCTGTTCTTCCGACAGCGTAAAGCCGGTTGTCCCAATGACCGCAGCACGCACGCCTTGATCAGGCAGGATTCCGAGCGCGCTCAGCGTTGCCTTGGGCACGGTAAAATCAATCCAGGCCGCAGCTCCCGAGGCCGCCTCACGAATATCTTCTGAGGCCAAGACGCCGATCGGTCGCGTTCCGGCAAGTTGGCCTATATCAACGCCGAAGGCGTCTGATCCAGGTGCTTCCGATCCACCGCTGAGCGTGTGTCCCGCAGCCAGCGCGGCGGATGCCAATTGGCGGCCCATACGGCCGGCGCAACCGGCTATTGCGATATTCAATGATTTCGTCATGCGAGCCTTATACAGAGCTTCGCGCGCCTGACCACTAGGCAGCACGGTCCGCCGCTGCTAAGGCCGCCGCCATGTATCAGATCTCTGCCAAAGGCCCTCGTGCCGCTATCGAAACCGCTTGGGATATCCTCGCCTGGACTGACCCATCGCCGGCTGGCGCCGTCGACGCCAAGGAAGACACGCGCGTGACATGGCGCCTTGATGCTTATGCTGAGACTCTCGAGGATGCCGAAGCGTGCGCAGTCCTGATCCGCGATGCCGCGTCCGTCCTAAATCCGGTGGTAGAGGCCTTGCCAGACCGAGACTGGGTGACCCTGTCACTTGAAGGCTTGCCACCCGTGAATGCGGGTCGGTTTCTCGTCGCGGGCAGCCACGCGCTGACCCGAACATCGCCCGGCAAGACCGATATTCTAATCGAAGCGGGACCCGCCTTTGGCACCGGCCATCATGGTACCACTCTAGGCTGTTTGCTGGGCTATGAGCATGTTTTGAAGACCGGCACGCCCCGGAAGGTTTTGGACGTTGGAACGGGCTCAGGAGTGCTGGCCATCGCCGCGATCAAAACCGGCGCGCAACGCGCGATTGGCACAGAGATAGACGTTCAGAGCGTCTCTGTCGCGAACGAAAATGCTCGCAAAAACAGTGTCTCAGAGGCTTTCAAGACATATCAAACGAGAGGCGCCAAAAATCGGATAATCCAATCTGCGGCGCCTTATGATTTGATTTTTGCAAATATACTTGCCCGACCGCTGACTCGTTTGGCACCTCGTCTGGTGCCGCTTATCGAGCATAGCGGCCATATCATTCTGTCAGGCTTGTTGACCCGACAAGAGCCACTGGTGCGCGCTGCCTATGTCGGCCGAGGCCTGTCCCTGGTCAAGCGCATCCGAAAGGACGGATGGTCAACCCTGGTCTTGCGACGCGCGGTCAGCGCCTAGTGGGCAATCCGGCGGGCGTGACGGGCAGTCCGCTGCGTCAACACGCGTGGACGAGAGGCTTCGATTGAAGCATCGCTCTTGGAGATTGCAACTTTGTTCGTTGGGGTAATTTCCTGAACGTTCTCTGACGTCGTCGGAAAGAAGGCTTGAAGGCCGGTATACCCGCGCATGATGTTCAAGGTTTTCATTTTTCTAGTCCTGGGAGGTTATTTTTTGTTATGGGCGCTAGATAAGCGCAAAGGGTTGCGAAACAATATACAAAAACAGAAAAGTGTATGATTATCTGCATATCTCACTTTCATCTTTGCACACGCCTCTGATCAGGACTAACTAAGCCGCATGAAACAGAATTTTGATGTCAAAGGCGGCCCTCAAATTGGTCGCGAGAATGTTCCCAAATTGCGGACGAAATTGGCCGCGCTCGAGCTCGACGGATTTTATGTTCCGCATGAAGACGAGTACCAAAACGAGTATTTGCCGGACGCGAATGAGCGGCTTGCCTGGGTCAGCGGTTTTACCGGTTCGTTTGGCTCGGCGCTCATCTTACAAGATCGTGCAGCGCTGTTCGCGGATGGCCGCTATACGATTCAGGCCGCCGAACAGACCGACCCAGGTCTATTTGAGCAGGTTTCCGTGCCAGATCCCGGCGCGTTTGGATGGATCGCTCTACAAGACCTCTCAGACAAACGCATTGGGTATGACCCGGCATTGATGACGCCGAATGATGTCGACGCGTTCGAGGCGGCCGTGAAGAAAGCCGGCGCAATGACGCAGGCCGTGTCGCAAAACCCAATTGATGCTGCCTGGCAGGACCGCCCGGCGCAGCCGCAAGCCCCCGTCATCGTGCATGATATCACGCATGCTGGGCAATCCGCTGAAGAAAAGCGTCAGACCATTGCCGCGGCGCTCGCGGATGCAGGCGCCGACGCCGTGGTGATCACAGCGCCTGCCAGCATTGCCTGGCTGTTCAATATACGCGGCGGCGATGTCGCGTGTTCTCCCCTGCCTTTGGCCCGTGCGATTTTGCGATCAGATGCCAGCGCAACTCTGTTTCTTGATCCAGTCAAGGAAACACCTGGATTGCGCGAACATCTCGGTAATCAAGTCACACTGACGCCGTTGGACAGCCTCGACGCAGATCTGGACCAGCTGTCTGGGCAGAAGGTCAGTTTGGACCCCGCGCTCGCATCGGCCTGGTTCTTTCAGAAACTCGATGCAGCGGGTGCCACCATTTTGCGCGCTCAGGATCCCGTCTTGCTACCAAAGGCCTGCAAGAATGCGACTGAACTTGCTGGCACCTCAGCGGCACACCGACGGGATGGCGCAGCGGTCACGCGTTTCCTGCATTGGCTCGATACAGAGGCCCAATCCGGAGATTATACGGAAATAGACGCAGCCCTGAAATTGCTCGATTTCCGTCTCGTCGATACGCAAATGAAAGACATGTCATTCGAGACCATTTCCGGCGCCGGACCGAATGGCGCTTTGCCGCATTATCGGGTCTCGTCGGCCTCTAACCGACCCCTGGAAAGAGGATCCCTTTATCTGGTTGATAGTGGCGGCCAATATCCTGATGGCACGACGGATATTACGCGAACCGTGCCAATCGGGACGCCAAGCGATGATATGCGCCGGCATTATACGTTGGTCCTGAAAGGCCATATCGCTATGGATCGCGTGCGCTTCCCAGCAGGCACCACAGGCACGCATCTCGATATTCTGGCGAGACATGCACTATGGATGGCCGGGCTCGATTATGATCATGGCACGGGGCATGGCGTCGGCGTATATCTTGGTGTGCATGAAGGCCCGCAGCGTATCGCAAAAGCGTGGAATTCGACGCCGCTTCAAGCCGGTATGATTGTTTCAAATGAACCTGGCTTTTACCAGGAAGGGGCGTACGGGATCCGGATTGAGAACCTGCAATATGTCACGCCGCCTGAGTCTATTGAAGGCGGAGATCGCGACATGCTCGGCTTTGAATGCGTCACGTTTGCGCCTCTGGCGCGCGCATTGATCGATCTCGACATATTGACGCCTGACGAACGCGATTGGGTCGATGATTATCACCTACGCGTGCTGAGCGAGATTGGTGATCTTGTCGATGGCGAGGTGGCAGACTGGTTGCAGGCTGCTTGTGCAGCGCTTTAAAGCCCGCTGATCAGTTCAATCCACTCAGCCTCTGTCATCACCGACACGCCGAGTTCCTGAGCCTTTTTCAGCTTTGAGCCGGCCCCCGGACCTGCGACCAGAATATCTGTGCGCCCTGAGACCGATCCAGAGACTTTTGCCCCGAGCGAAGATGCCCGTGCCTTGGCCTCGTCGCGCGTCATCGCCTCGAGCGAGCCGGTAAAGACAACGGTTTTGCCCGCGACCGGGCTTTCGCTGGCTGGCGCTTCCCCATCAAGGACAGTGATTTCAGAGAGCAACTCACGGATCATCTCCTGATTGTGCGCCTCGCTGGCAAAGGTTGTCAGCGCCCCTACTGCGGCGCCGCCAA
Source organism: Pseudomonadota bacterium (assembly GCA_039030525.1). Classification (GTDB taxonomy): domain Bacteria; phylum Pseudomonadota; class Alphaproteobacteria; order Caulobacterales; family Hyphomonadaceae; genus Henriciella. The sequence continues at coordinate 11,400 of JBCCDZ010000065.1, forward strand.
TTCCATCAATCGATGTCAGCATTTGCTCGGCCTCGCCTTCTGGCTCATCACGCGCGCGCTCCACCGCGGTCCAGAATGCATCCCACTGCACGAAGGTGCGAGAGAACAAGTCCGACGTGGTCTGCCCGACATGGCGAATGCCCAAGCCGTTCAGAAGGCGCGCAAACGGGGCATTGCGCCGGTCATCAATCGCGGCCAGGAGCTTTTGCGCTGACACATCGCCAAACCCTTCCCAGGCATCGAGTGGATCAAACCCGGCGGCGGCGATCCGGGCAGGAATCTGAAAAATGTGCTGCGGCGCTGAAACGATGCCCCGCTCATAAAATAATTCAATTTGCTTGGCGCCGAGCCCATCTATGTCG